>NZ_JBATLB010000033.1:0-44164 GCF_049669965.1 Muriicola sp.
TCTGTAAGCCGCGTGTTGCAAGGGCAATATCTAAATACGCCTGAACATTGTTCTTATTGGACCCCAAAATCTCGTTATTGATACGTATAACCTCCTCAAAATATCCCAGGGATGACAGGGCAAGACCTACTCCTTTTAACGTACTCAGGTCATTTGGAAATAGTTCCAGAACTGATGTAATTATGCTTGCTGCTTTCTCCTTATCCCTGGATTTGAAATAGTCATAACATTCATAAAAAAAATTCATATTACTCTCATTAGCAGAACGCATATCTATATACAAACTGTAGGCTTCCGATAATGATGACGTGCGCTCCAGCTTTTTTCTAATTTCCGAAATAGAGGCTGCAAGGTTTTCATTGGACTCCGAGTAGATATTGTCCGTAAGCCTTGCCAGGTCTGTTGGTGCTCCTGTTTGTGCGGCAGTCGTGGCCGACTTCGTTGTTATCAGGATAACCCCATTGGCTCCCAAACTACCGTATTTATTGGTGGCCGCATATCCCTTCAGAACGGAAATTGAAGCGATGTTGTCCGGATTTACATAGTCAAATCCTGTCTGACTGGAAGAGGTAGCCCCGCGTGAAGAATCAGATTGTCGTTGAGGTACGCCATCTATCACTACGAGCCCATAATTATTTCCAAGAATGGAGGTATTAGAGCGCATGGTTGCTTTGCTGAGATCGTCCGTATTTCCAAGATTTACATTAGAGAATTTATTCAATACTGCTTGTGAAACATCCGTCTGAATAGGTGTTATGCTTTCATCGTCTATGGATTGAACAGCATAGCCAATTTTATCTTCATTCTCCTTCCCATAGGCCGTAGTAACCAGTTTGGCAGCTTCCTGTCTTTTTTCTACCAATACGACTTCCTCTAGCGAGACCACATTAGCTTCCAAAAATATAGACAAGGTCTCCTCTCCTTCAATTGGGACAACCTTATACGTATTGTTCACTCTACTAGACACCAGTAAGCTATCTCCGGCTTGTGCCTCAATATTGAAACTTCCATCGGGCAACGACCTAATGGCATTGGAAATCCCCTTCACCGAAATGACCACATCCGGGGCAGGGGCATTATTTACATACACCTTGCCTTTGATATTCATGACATTCCCTGATTCCTTCTTTTTTAAGCTGCCTATATTCTCGGGTAAAATAGCGGCAAAATCCATTAGCCTGTTTCGATTGATCAAAGCAGTTCTTTTTAGAAATTCTTCATCTCTATTCGGGGAACTGTTGATCAAATAGCTTTTTGCCGGTAAACTGGGTGCATCCTTGTTATATACTCTGTTTCCATCGGTAAATAAATAGATATTCGGATATTTAGAGACCTTATTGATTAGCTCATAGACATTGGCCCCATCATATACCACAGCTTCAAGATCCTTCCTTAGAGCCTGCCAGTTGCCATCTTTGATCTGATAGGTCTTTTCTTCGGTTACACTGTTAAATATGACCAATTGTACTTCCTGATCCGGAACCCGGACAAAAATTTTCTCTAAAATGGAAAAATCCTTCTGCAGATCCCTGTCTTTCATGGAAAGTGAGGCATCCCAAATGATGGTAGTATTCTTCACATCCGGGTCCTGCCCAAAGATGCCAGCACTGATAAAGACAAAAATTATAAGCAATGGAAAAACCTTCATAATGTCAATTTCCCTGATGTGTTTGAATGCGTGGAATAAGCAATAATTCTGTTTGTCTGCCATTTACATATCTAAATCCTTCCGGCCCATAAAATCCGGCTTCTTCAAGCATAATCCGAATGTCTCTTTTCCATTCGGGAATATTTACCGTGGCATTCAGCTCAATAGCATAAACGGTGTTAGGATTTAGGGGGTAGTTATCTCCGTCGTCTTTCATGACCCCTCCCTGGGAATCCCACATGCCTATGGTGGTACCCGCAGAATGTCCGTAAAGTCCCAATGGATGCGTGTAGATAGCAGGTTGTAAGCCGTCGGCCTTTGATTGAGAAAGGGCCGAAGCAAGAATTTGATTCCCTGTCAGTCCTTTTTTCATATTCATCGTTAGAAAATCCTGAACTTTATTTCCTTTTTTTAAAGCTTCGACAAGGAATTCCGGGGGCCGGGTTTCCTCCGGGCGGAGCACATATGCCAATTCCTGACAATCTGTATTGAGTCGCAGATAGCTGATCCCAAAATCGCAATGCAGCAGGTCTCCCGGCAATATGACCATGTCTTCCGGACGACCCGAAAATGAGTAAAGATGACTTACTAATTCTTCATTAGACCTTTGTATGTCTACCGTGGGGTGAAACCAGGTCTCCAGTCCAAGATCTGTAACTTTCTGACGCATCCACCATTCTACCTCAGAGGTTGTTGTAATTCCGGGCGTAATAACAGCTTCAGAAAATGCTTCTTTTATAATGTTATGTGTAATGCTTACCAACTGATTGAATATAACCATTTCGCGCTCTGTGCGAGTTTCTATCCAACGAACGGCCAATTGTTCGGCAGAGCCTACTCTTTTTTTGTATTTCGCAGGCAGGTAGCGCATAAATTCGTCATAGTCTGTTTTGTCCAAACCATCCGCAATATTATGATCCATGGAATAATTGAGTCCTATTTTTTCCGGATCTCGCTCTTCTATAAGTTGCATTAGTCGCTTCCACTGGTCTGGTTCTTCTTCCTTGTTCCAGGCAGAAGCAATATTCTTCCCCACATTATAACGGGCAACGGCCAGTTTCTCCATGGTGTTTTTTGAATTATCCCTGTAAAAAAGCAGGATGGTACGGCGGCGTGCATTGAGCCAGGTAGCAGGTAACATGGTCCTTAGTACCGGATCTTCATTGTATTCCCTGGAAATGACGATCCACATATCCATGCCTGCATTGTCCATTAATTGGGGCAAGAGCACATCAAAGCGTTCCGCAAGAATTTCATCCACAACCCGCGCACGTTCCTTCTCAGGAAGTATGTGTTGTGCACCCATCATACTTGTTATTAAAAGGAAACAATAGAAAAGTATATACCTCATTAGACCAACTGTTTTAGTGTTATTTATAAGGCGCAAATAACAAAAGCTGTTTACACCGTAATGATAGTTTGAAATTACACCTTTTTAAGCTGAATCTAAAATTCTGTATCTTTCCGTATGAAGAAAATATTTCTCTGCATCACGGCTGTGGTGTTGGTTTCTTTTGGATGTTCCCAGTCCTCTGCGCCGAAGGGAGAAAACCCTGTTGAAACGGTTTTTCAACCCGCACAGGTTCTTTTTATTGGCAACAGCCATACCAATTACAACAATGGTATTCCTTTTTATCTTCAAGGCTTTCTTACCCAAATAGAGCTGCCTTATAACCCGGTTGTTGAAAAGATAACTGTGGATGGGTCCACAATGAGTCAACACGCCCAAGATGCAACTACCCTTTCCAAAATGGCGGAAAGGGAATGGGATATTATGGTATTCCAGGAAAACACCTCTGTAGCGGCTAATAATAATTTAGAAGCTACCGTTGGAATGCAGGAATTGCGCTTTAAGATACCCAATTCAACCACCCGTTTATTCCTGTTTATGACCTGGGCCTATGAGGCCGAACCAGCAATGTTAGCTGACATTAAAACAACCTATGAGACTACAGCACCCTTGGTCTCGGGTACCATTGTACCGGTAGGATTGGCTTTTCAAGAGATCCTGAATGATCCTGGAAATACGCTTGCCTTATATAATCCGGACGGAATACACCCCAGTGTGGAAGGCACTTTTCTGGCTTCTGCCATGTTCTATGCAGCCATTTATGAAAAAGATCCCAGGCTAAACCCTTATAATGGCGGACTGGCGGAAGAAGATGCATCCTATCTGAAAGAAAAGGCCTATGAGACCATGCACAACTATCCTAATTGAGCCAAAAGCATTGTATTGATTTCCTTTCTGAGCAATTTGCCATTTTCCGAGCGCAGGAAATTCTCAACCTCATAAATTTCTTTTGGATTTTCATATTTCTTAAGATCGGTCAACTTTTCGATACCCGTTCTCAAAGATGTTTTATTGACCTTGCCTTCTACAATCAGCACCAATTTTTCTCCCAATTCCTTATCCGGAATTCCCGTGACCATAAAACTGGCTTTTACTAGTGGACCTAATTTTTTTTCGATCTGTTCCGGATAGAGTTTAACCCCTCCGGAGTTGATCACATGGTCCCAACGGCCTAACCATTTAAACTCCCTGTCAGAAATTAGGGTAACCACATCATTGGTAGTAAGGGAATCGACCCCTAATGAAGGGGCGTGTATTTGCAGGCAATTCCTGTCGTCCTGAGCAACTTTGATCCCAGGTAAAGCGTAAAAAGAATCTGAGGATCCTTGGGCATCCTTGGGATCGAAATTATTAAGTGGCCTCACAGCGATATGAGAACAGGTTTCAGTCATGCCATAGGTTTCAAAGATATGGGTAGGCAAATTTTTTAGTTTTGACCTTAGTTCTCCGGAAACCGGGGCACCCCCTACTATGAGTGTTTTAATGTTAGCAATGTCCTTTAGCGACTTTTCCAATTGCAACGGGACCATGGCACAAAAATCATAGGTCTTTAATAAACCACTGAGCGGAGAGGATGAAGGGGGTGTATAATCCAGGGATAATCCCAATATCATGGCCCGTACCAGCATCATCTTTGCCGCAATATGTTTTGCTGAAAGGCAAAGCAATGCGGTATCTTTTTCCTTTATTCCAAAATACTTCCCTGTAGATAGCGCAGAATTGGTCATTGCCTGTTTGGATAAAGAAATATTCTTTGGGGTGCCGGTAGAACCCGATGTCTTAACAAGGATCGAATCATGCGGAGAGATCCAATCCATCAAAAAGTCGCCAATGAGCTGTTCTTCCTTATCTCCTTCTTTAATAAGGCTATAAGCCACATCTTGTAATTCGGACAACGTATAATGAAACCCTTGCAGGGCAAAATGCGGATGGATACTATTAGAAGGATTATCCATTTGTGTTGCTTTCTAAGAATACCTCTCTGGATGGTACACTGCCTGTTAATCTTTCTCTCCAATCCTTCCACCCATATTTACGGCCAAAGAAGAAGAGTAAGATTGGGAATACTACAAATACAGGTACCAGAATATCCCAGTCTAGCACTGGATCTGAAATATCCCTGTAGACCGAATTTGTTTGAAAGGCTGTCCAATCTGCCGTCACTAAGAGGGCACCAAAAAGATTGTTGGCCGCATGAAAACCCAAGGCAAGTTCCAGGCCTTCATCCATTAATGTGATGATCCCCAGAAAGAGTCCGGTGCCTATATAAAAAATTAAAATACCATAACCCAATTTCTCCACCTCTGGATTCAATATGTGCATAAAACCGAATAATAAAGAGGTAAACAGTAAAGGAAACCACCTATTCTTGGTAGCAGTACCCAGCCCTTGCATCATATAGCCTCTTATAAAATATTCCTCCATACTGGTTTGTATTGGAATCATTAAAATGGCCACTATGAAAAGAATCAAAAATGGAATAAGTTCAAAATTGAATGCATAGTCTTCAGGAGTTAGAAAAATGTCTAAAAAAATAAAAATTGCCGAAATTGACCCCCAAATAAAAAATGAAAAGAAAATACGCTTCCAATCAATTTTTTTTCTTGCCGTTGTTAAAGAAGTTATCGATTGTTTATGTAAGAATTTTACGCAGACAAAAACCGCTATTAACCCAATGGCAAATGTCAGAAGCAATAAAAACAAAAATGTGTTTGATCCTAAAACCTGAGACATCAAACCTATGTCCCCACTCATCATAGCAGACATTCCTCCTTCTTTTAAAGCTAAAGCACCCAATAAAGGAATTGCACCAATAAACTGCCAAACTATAAAGACACCAAATATTCCTATTAAATAACGCCAACTATCGCTAAGACCTTTGTATGCCTGCTCTATATACATAAATTCTCAATTAAATTATTTTCCCATTTTTTAGACGTATTGTAACATAACGTGCCGCCAGAAACTTCCAATGGACTTGCAATATTGTTTGTAAAGAGACTTCCTGTTCCAAGGCCTTGCGGCAGAGGGTTTTTTAAGGTAAAGGTCCATTGTGCTATAGCATTCAATCCTATATTGCTTTCAAGCGCGCTGGTTACCCACCATTTAATATTCCTTTCATTTGCTAATGTAATCCATTCTTGACTTCCGTTAAACCCGCCAACTAAACTTGGTTTCAGTATTATATATTGCGGGGCTACCATTTGTAGCAATTCACGTCTTTTTGTTTCATCTACCACTCCAATTAATTCCTCATCGAGCGCAATATCCAGCATCCCACTATCACACACTTGTTTCATTAAAGATAGATTTCCAGGTTTTATAGGTTGTTCAATAGAGTGAATGACCAACTTGGCCAGTTCCTCTAACTTATAAAACACATCTTCTTTTTCAAATGCGCCATTCGCATCCACCCTTAATTCAATCTCTTCCGGTGAAAAACGTTCCCGTATTCCTTTTAATAAAGATAATTCTGTTTCAAAATCGATCGCCCCGATCTTCAGTTTTATACATCTAAACCCGTCTGCTATTCGCTGGCGGATCTGCGATTCCATATACTCCTTATCGCCCATCCAGATAAGTCCATTGATTGGAATAGGCATTCCTTGTTTTGTAAATTCTGAAGGAAAAAGGAGAAATGGATCCTCAGCAGCAAACGATCTGAATGCCTGTTCTAGCCCAAATTGTATACTTGGATACATAGATAAAGTGGGCAACAAGGTCTCTAAGCCCTGGTCTATATGATCGCAGACCCATTGCAGTTTAGTCTCATAGTCCGGGACATCGTCCATACTTAGTCCACGGAACATTGCACATTCGCCAATGCCCACCTGCGTACCATTAAAGAGGATCAAAAACCAGGTGCTCTTTTGAGTTAAAACACCCCGGGAAGTGCCTCCGGGTTGTTTAAAGGTGAGTATGTGTCTTTTGTATGTAGCTTTCATCAGAATTGATGCAAATTTAGTTATATTTTGCCTCTAATAAATGTGACATGAAAACTATATCCGGGAAGGTGATATGGATTACCGGAGCCTCTTCCGGGATTGGAGAGGCACTTGCCAATGAATTGAGTGCAGGCGGAAATACCTTGATCCTCTCTGCAAGAAACGAAGAACGCCTAAAGGCAGTGAAGGCCCGCTGTAAAGATCCTGAAAAGGTACACCTTCTGCCAATGGATCTAGACAATTTTGATTTGATGTCTACCTTGGTAAACCAGGCCATAGCGGCTACGGGAACTATAGATATCTTAATAAATAATGCCGGAGTCAGTCAGCGTTCTTTACTCGCCGATACACAGTTTGAGGTCTACAAAAAACTCATAGACGTCAACTACCTGGGGACGGTGGCATTAACAAAAGCCTTGCTACCACATTTTATTACCCAACGAAAAGGCCACTTTGTGACGATCACAAGTTTAATGGGGCGTTTTGGGTCTCCGTTTCGTTCGGGTTACTGTGGCGCCAAGCATGCGCTACACGGATTTTTTGACGTGTTGAGAATGGAGCATGTACAAGACAACATTCAGGTTACCCTGATATGTCCGGGATTTATAAAAACCAATGTGGCGGTTAATGCACTTACGGCAGACGGTAGTCCTCAAAGTGCCAATGATCATGCCACATCCAAAGGAATGGAGCCAGCTGTCTTCGCAAAGAAAATGATGCATGCGGTAGCACGTAAAAAGTTCGAAGTCTATATTGGTGGCAAGGAGGTTTTCGGGGTCTACGTAAAGCGATTCTTTCCCAAATGGTTACACTATCTGGTGTTGAGGAGTGAGGTCGTCTAATTAGATGTTCATAGATTCTCCTATCGCAAGCAGGTTTAATTCCTTCCCAGCTTTTTGGAAGGTCTCCTTGGCCTTTTTATGGTCTATTTCAATATAGCCAAAAGTGTCATAATGATAACCGAGAATTTTGGAACATTCCACAAAGCCGGCCGCCAGTACAGCATCTTCAATACCCATAGTGAAATTATCTCCTATGGGCAGCACAGCAAGGTCTAAACTAAATTGCATAGGGATCAGTTTCATGTCTATCGTCAGGGCGGTATCTCCTGCAATATAGACGGTCTTTCCCTCTGCGCTAAGAATGAATCCCCCCGGCTGACCACCATAAGAACCATCTGCAAAAGAGGAGGTGTGTACGGCCTGAACATATTTTACCATCCCAAAAGAAAAGGACCAACTACCCCCGTGGTTCATGGGATGCACCCGTAGTCCTTTCTTTTCAAAATAAGTGGCGATTTCGTAATTACTGATGATCTTGGGGTTGGAGTGTTTGGCGATTTCCTCAACATCCAGCACATGATCCTGATGCGCATGAGTAAGCAATATGTAATCTGGCTTTAATTGTTTGATGGAAAGGGTGTCTGGCACCATGGGATTGCCCGTAATAAAAGGATCAACCAGGATGGTGTGATCTTTCAATTCTACCAAAAGAGACGCATGACCAAGAAAAGTGATCTTCATGAGTGTTTGTTTTTGGTCCTAATTTATTTAAAATTGAACCAAAAACGCACCCCTTCTGTAGATTTGTCGATATTTAAAGTGGATTGCAACTGATTTACCAGTCTGTTCATGAGTCTAATTCCCATTGAAGAACTGGCCCTTTCCTCAGAATCTTCCTGTAGTCCAATCCCATTATCGGTGTATTCAAAAAAGCCCTGATCCCCGTTCTTACGAAGATGAATATAGATCCTCCCATCTTCTTTGTCTTCCGGAAAAGCATATTTAAATGAATTAGAGACCAGTTCATTAAGGATAAGTCCAAAGGGAATGGCCCTGTCTATATCTAGTTCCACCCCTTCTGCATCAATCGTAATATTTATACTATGTCCGCCTTTTTTAAAGACAGATTGCACACTGTTTACCAGGCTTTCTATATACCCTTGCATCTCTATCACAGACAGGTCGTCATTCTGATATAATTTTTGATGGATCAGAGCCATGGCCTTCACCCTGCTCTTTCCTTCTTCCAAGGCTTCAATAGCAGCTTTACTGCGTGTATTCTTTGTCTGCAGACTCAACAAACTGGAAACCATTTGAAGATTGTTCTTTACCCTATGATGGATCTCTTTTAAGAGGGAATCCTTTTCAATAAGAGAATTTTCAATAATATGTTTTTGTTCTGCAATAAGACGTTGGTTCTTAATACTTTTTAAATAGGCGAATACCAATCCGGCAAATCCCAATAAAGTGAAAATTAGCGAAATGAATACCAGATTGGTACGTTCATCCATAGCTTCCATCTCACTTCTGTTCTGCGCCATTTCTAATTTCATCTGATTGTTCATCCTGCGCGAATCCTCCAGATTTTCCTGTGCAATGATTGCGGCTATTTGTTGTCTTTTTATGGACGATTCATTTACTTCCAGTGAGTCCTGAATACGAACATTCTTTTGAAGGTATAAGGCTTGATTTTTAAAATCGCCCATACGATCATAGTAGGCAGCGTATAATTTATTCTTTTTAACGATCTGGCTGGCCTTGGTTAGTTCTAAATCGATGTCCAGGTAGTCTTTGGCAACTTTTAACCTGTCCATCCTCAAATGACTTTCGGCCAAAGCCAACACATTTTCATTAGCTTCTGAAGAAGATCTTCCAATATTATTTTCCTCAATAGTGGAAATGCTCGTTTCCAGATAAGGTATAGCCTTGTCGAACTGATTCATTTGCACGTAGCATTTCCCAATGTTCCCATCAATGATGCCTTTGAGGAGGTTACCCTGAATGATCTCGCTTTCTGTTTTAACCGAACTCATGTCATTTTGAAAGACCTCTATGTACCCTTTGGCCTTGGAGAAATTTGTAAGGGCTGTAGAGGTTGATTTGTCTAAGAGAAGATAATTTCCAATCGAATTGTGGTATTGCGCCAACCCATAGAAATCATTGTCTGCCACCGTTTTTTGATTTTCCATGATATAATCCCTCATAGCCTGTCTGTGCAGGCCTAAACTGGAATAGATGTCATAGAAAGAGATATTATTCGTTAATCCCAGTTCTCTTTTTTGTTTTCTTATCTCTACCTGTTTGTCATATAATTGGAGGCGGGAATAGTTAGCATCGAGAAGATCGAGTAGTTTTTCTTTGAAGTTCAGATCTAGCTTATGCTTATTGCTGTATAACTTAGTAGAGAGGGAAACACTCTTTTCGTAATCGCCAATATCAAAAAAGATCTGTGATTGTATGAGCTGGTATTTTTTAATAGCGAGAGAATCCTTTGCTTTTTCAGAATTTTTAGTAAAGCGATCTACTGTGTCTAACCAGTCATAGGCAGAATGACTATTGTAGCGGTTTACGGTGGCGAAGAAATAGGTAAACCTATCCTCAACAGTAGATTGATTTTGGAATTGGATAAGGGCATCGGCCTCAAGAGGTTCTATTTCCTGCGCGATCCCCAATCCTACGGTTAGGGAGAAAATATAACATAGAATCGTGCCAAGCCTTTTTGCCATAACATGCCTAGTACCTTGTAATAATGTGTTTATCAAAATTTATTCGAGAAAAAAACTCTTTTAAAAATACCTCTCAAACTTACCATAAATTAACGGTCTTGCTAAATAATTGTTGTAAACCGAAGGGTTTGTGTGGTTATTTAGAACTCCGTTGTTATTGCCATCTGAGTTCACTCTTTTTCTATTAAAAAAATGAAAGCAGGTAAAGCTTGCAATTTATGCTACCTGCCCTCAAAACATAAAAAAGACCATACATTGCTGCATAGTCTTTTAATAAGGTTTTAAAAATGGTAAGATTTGGGATGTTCCTGGGAACGCCTCAAAAATACATGGAAGGGGAACAGGTTTTTGAGAATTGTTGTGAATGGCCTCTTTTCTGTTGTGAAAACCCCACTAGCTGTATATGAAATGTATTTCGTCGATTATTTCAGGATTTTATGGATGTTGGAGATCTTGTGTCTCATTGCTGTCTGGCAGACATAAAAAAAGGACCTCAACTTTACAGAAAAGGCCCTTTTAACGAGAACACTATATGAAAATGAAAAAAATTAACTTCTATTGTTGAATACCAAAGTACCCTCAAGAAGTTACAATCTCAAATGAATGTTGTAAAAGTTAATGAAGCTGTTGTGAGCGGTGTTAAACCCGATCTTTCGGAACAATTGTATCCTAGCCGTGAAGCGTTTATGAATTCATCGCAGAAATGATGAACTCCTTGAACTCCTTGGATATAGGGATCAGGGTATTATTGATCATGATATCTTTAGAGTTGATCGCATCGATATGGTCCACATTCACAATGTACGACTTATGGGCCCTGTAGAATTTGTGCTTTGGCAACTTCTCTAAATAATCTTTCAGAGGAGATCTTACCAGAAATTTTTTGTCTACCGTATTTACTTCCAGATAAACATTATCTGCCTTAATGAATTGAATGTCCTCAAATTGAATCCGATAATACAGATGTTGTTTCTTTACGAAGATCGAGTCTTTCAAAACAGAATTGGAGACAAGTTGTTCTTCCCTGGCGGGTGATGAGCCATCGCCAGAAGACTTTTCAGAATAATCAAAATTGGACAAGGCAATTTCTATCGAAGTATAAAGATCTTGTTGTTCAAAAGGTTTAACCAGATATCCATTAGGCTTAACAGTTTTGGCGTTTTCTACCGTTGCCCTGTCTGAGTTGGAGGTGACAAAGATGAATGGGATATTATATTTTTCGCGGATATGTTTTCCAAGGTCGATCCCTGTTTTGTCTGATGCCAATATGATGTCTATCAGGACCAGATCTACATGGTTATTTTTGAGGACCTCTTCTGCTTGCTCATAGACTATGACATTGTCCACGATCTCATACCCTATTTCTTCGAGCATCGATTGCATGTCGTCTGCAATGATCACGTTATCTTCAACTATAAGAATCTTGATGGCTTGTTCCAAAATGGATGGGGTTTTACGAAGGTTATGGTTCTCAAATTTACAAAAAAATATTAAACCCAAGATAAAAGAAT
Organism: Muriicola sp.; assembly: GCF_049669965.1. Classification (NCBI taxonomy): domain Bacteria; kingdom Pseudomonadati; phylum Bacteroidota; class Flavobacteriia; order Flavobacteriales; family Flavobacteriaceae; genus Muriicola; species Muriicola sp. Next base: position 11,963 of record NZ_JBATLB010000033.1, read on the forward strand.
AGGGCCATAAAAAAGGTGCTTAAAGCCACTATTTTAAGCTCCGGATCAAATTTCTTTGGCTCCACTACCCCGCTAACCTTTCGCAGATGCAGCCCTAAAGGAACAAAGGCAAGCAGGCACAAAGTCTGATACCATTGGGATGCATTAAGCGCAATAAAGAAAATCATACAGAGGAAGGCACCAACCACTAACAGATAATGATATTGTCTGGCCCGGCGCATCCCTAATTTTACTACCAGGGTGAACTTTCCGGCCTGTACATCAGAATTGTGGTCCCTCAAATTATTAAGATTTAATACGGCCGTACTTAAAAGGCCTATCGCAATTGCCGGAAGTACTGCGGCTAACGTCAGATATTTGGTAAACAGGAACATAGACCCCAACACACTTAAGAGCCCAAAGAATGCAAAAACAAACAGATCTCCCAAACCTTTGTACCCATAGGCAGACTTTCCTACCGTATAGCGTATGGCCGACCATACGGCGAGTGCTCCGAAGACAGTAAACAGCAGAAAAAATTCGGGTAGCCCATTAAATGCCTGGTACAAAAGTATTCCTATACAAAGCAAAGTAAGTACTACGGCTATCAGAATACCTGTTTTAAGTTCTGTACTGGAGAGTTCTCCACTTTGATAGGCGCGTTTTGGACCGATGCGTTCATCATTATCGGTGCCTTTAATGCCATCGCCATAATCATTGGCAAGATTTGAAATGATCTGTAATCCAAGCGTAGAGAGCAGGGCCAGAAAAAAAATGGTCCAGTCCGTTGCCCCATACATAGCCGCAAGACCGCTTCCTATCAGAATTCCGGAAACAGACAAAGGCAGGGTCCGTAAACGAACCGCATTAAGCCAGGCTTTTGTTTTCAATAATATTAATTGGCAGGTTCTATCTTCAGACGTTTGCCCTCTTTGTAAGAGGCAACAAAGGCATCTTCAAATCCCATACTCACTAATTGCTTTCTGAATTTCTGGGCTTCCTCCAGGGTTTCAAAATTCCCCAGGGAGTAAGAATAAAAAGGATTGGTCTTTACAAATAAAGTATTGTTTAAAGACTGTGATGAAAGGGTAAGGTTGTTCTCCACAAAGGATTTTATCTGTACGGAGTATATGGTTTCCTTTTCAAGAAAATTTTTAGCCAGGTAGAATTCATTCACCAGGCTCAATTCCCTATTTTGCTTCTTTAAATTGTCTATTCTAGTTAAAACTACCTGCATACTATCAACAGGAACATTTAGGCTATTGGCTTCCAAATTTTGCTTATTTGTAAATACACCTGCCGTAAATGAAGTAATGGCGAGAGAGGCTATCAGGAAGAGTGCTGTAATACCCGCAAAAATATTACGCTGTATTTTCTTGCGCTTTAATTCTTTGTTCTTGTATTTTATTTGATCTAATAATCGCTCATTTATGATCTGAGCTTTATCAATGTCTTTGTGCAGTTCCAGCAAGTCACTTTCTTCAATAAATGGCATATAAACGTTTTTTAAAAAGTGGGATCTAAATATAACTAAAAAGCTAACAATCAAAAAAATAAAACACAGTATTTAGAGAATTAAATTCACTCCCTATTTAAAGATGAGCAAAAAGCCAACTCTCCAAGATTTTTATTGGCTACCTCAGACCTTGTGAATACCGTCTTCCTTGATGGTTATCTTGTGCTCTTTATACAAGGTACCTATGGCTTTTTTAAAGGTTTTTTTACTCATGGCAAACCAGTTCTTTATTTCTTCAGGACTCGACTTGTCATGTAGTTTTAGATGGCCACCTTCTTCCAGTAACTTTTGGTAGATCAATTGGGCCGCAGGCTCTAAGGCCTTTGCCCCTAGAGGCTGAAGTGTAATATCCAGTTTTTTGTCTGGTCGTATTTGCTTCACATACCCTTTTAACTGGTCGCCTTCTGCAATAGGTTGAAAGATGTCACTGTGAAAGATGAGTCCCCTGCAGCGACCATTGACCACTACATCCCAGCCTAGCTCGGAATGTCTGTAAACCAGCAGATCTACTTCCTCATTGACGGTCAGATGCAGCTCCTCGTTATTCAGGAATTTTGAAAGTTTGCTCGAACCCACCAGTCGGAAGGAGAGTTCATCAAGATAACAATAGATCACCTGCCAATTGCCCTCTACCAATTTAGTTCTTTGTTCCCCATAAGGCACCAGCAAATGCTTTTCCAGACCCCAGTCCAAAAAGGCTCCAATTTCATTTACCTCGGCCACTCTTAAAAAGCCAAATTCATTTCGTTTTACAAAGGGCTGCAGCGTAGTTGCGATGGGTCTTTCTTCATGATCCAGATAGCAGAAGACGTTTATCTCATCTCCAATCTCAAAAGTATCAGGAACATATTTATTGGGAAGCAGAAGGTCGTCCACATCCTTATCGCCAAGAAAAAGACCAACGCTGGTGCTTCTAAGTATGGTGAGTTTATTGTAATTGCCTAATTCTATCATAATTTATGGAAGCAACTCAGATGTTGTGGTCTTTTGGTTCGGACGCTGACCTCTGAGATTACAGTTATTTATTTATACACTTCTTCCCTGCCAAATTTTTTAGTGAGCAGGTAGTAGATCACCGCGCGGTATTTGGTACGCTCAGAAACGCCGTAGGTAGTCATTATTTCTTGGATGGCCCCGTCCAAACGCAGATCTTCAGACAAACCTAGTTTCTTTATTAGGAAATTATTCTTTACGGTAGCCAGCTCTTTTTCATCGGTACCAGAAACATTGGCAGAATCCCTGTTATAAATAGAAGGACCCAAACCTATTGCGACCTTTTTTAACAAGGACATGTCTGGCTCAACGCCAAATCTGTCTTTTAGGTGTGCGGCGTATTTTACAATTAATTCATCTCGTTTATTAGCCATACGTATTCGTTCAATGTTAGAATATTACTTAGTTTGAAGATATAAAATCAAAGTAAGCAAGCAAAATTTGATCGTTCACCTCAGCCGGCGTTTTGATCTCCAGAAGTTTAGGTCTGTCTGAAGCTTCGTAAAAGTGTTCCAGGACTTTTAATAATTCAGTTTTATCGGATACTAATTGATATTCTATAGCGTACATCTCGCATAGGGGTTTGGCATTCAACTCATGAGCAGTCTCAAAAAACGTCCTGAAATTCTTAGAATCTTCTTTTCCGGGTAATATCCTAAAAATACCTCCTCCCCCATTGTTAATGAGTATGATCCTGAAATCCGAACGCAGATATTGATTCCACAATCCATTACTGTCATAGAAAAAACTAAGATCCCCTGTGATCAATACTGTGGGGGTTTTCTTATGCAATGAAGCCCCTACAGCTGTAGAGGTACTACCATCAATTCCACTGGTACCCCTGTTGCAATATACCTCTAAGCCATTATGCATATTAAAAAGCTGTGCGTAACGTACCGTTGAACTATTGGCAAGTTGTATCATAGCACTTTTAGGAAGTTGCTCCATAAGTTTATCAAAAACCCACATGTCCGAAAATGGGATGATATCTACATATGCCTTTCTACGCCGGGTATAATGATCTCGGATACCCAACCATTGGTCCCTATATGCACTGGGAACGATGTTTATGTCCGGGATAAATTGTTCCAGGAAGGTGTTAAGCTTGCTTTTAAAATGATGAGAGAGACAAAAGAAAGTGTCATTGGCCCTTTGTTCATGAACATGCCAGTGTTCTGCGGGTTTGTATCTGCGTAAGAAAGCTTTGATCTTTTTAGAGACCACCAATCCCCCAAAGGTCAGTAGAATGTCTGGTTGTAGCGCCTTAAATGATTCTTCTTTATCTTCTGATTCTTCTATGGGTGCTATGATGCTATCTATGCTTGGCAGAATATTGGGATGATGGAGATTGGAAGTGGTTTCTGTAAAAATAAGCACCGAAGGATCTCCGGCCAATGCATCCAGCCATCGCATATCCATTTCATTTGGAGGTAATACCCCTACCAAGATCATCTTTCTCTTGGCTGTGTTCCATTTCCCGGTAAACACCGAGACATCTTCTACTTTCTTGTGCTTGGGCGCTATGCGAATATTAATTTCTTGTTGTACATCACTGTGGTCCTGGGTGTTGTAAAGGGGCTCCTCAAAAGGCACATTAATATGAACAGGAAGGCGCTTTTCAAAAGCTGTTCTAAGGGCCATGGATAGTTGTTCCTGGTTGAATTCATTGATCTTCCGTTGCATTTCTTTAAGAGAAACGTCTTCCGGGATCCTGGAAGCATCATAGGTTTTAACGGTTCCTGTTGCATGGGTAACATCTTGCTGTAAGTTAGCCGAATACCCGATATGCCTTTCAAAAACATGGTCTTGACGTATCGTCTGTCCGTCTCCGATATCTATTCTGTAGGGAGGTCTGTCTGCAGAGATAATTACAAGTGGATGGCCGCTGTAAAAAGCTTCTGCGACCGCAGGATAATAATTGAGCAAGGCGCTCCCGGAGGTACATAGAACCACTACCGGATGTTTTAATTGCTGTGCCATTCCGGCGGCAAAAAAAGCAGCACATCGTTCATCAACGATGCTGTAACAATCAAAATAAGGATCTTCTGTAAAACCAATGATCAGCGGTGCATTCCTTGAGCCCGGAGAAATCACGATCTGTGATATCTCTACAGCCTTGCAATACTGAACTAAGAGTTGGGCAGAAGGTATACTCGGGTGTTTCATAGGCCTGCAAAAATACGATGCAGCATATTGCTTTCCCAATCTTATCCCATAATTCTATACGACCTGGAGCATGGTTTTACTTTTAGCCACTGTTTCTTCCCATTCCCGGTCTGGATGTGAGTCTTCAGTAATTCCGCCGCCCACATAAATGATCGCTTTCTGCTCCTTAAGTTCCATACATCTGAGGTTCACAAACAAACGGGTGTACGTTTCCGTACCCATATTTAGCTCTCCCAGATACCCGGTGTAATATCCTCTGGAATAGTTTTCATGTGCTAACAGAAATAAACGTGCTGCCTCCAAAGGCATGCCACAAACAGCAGGTGTAGGATGTAAGGAATGAAGTAAGGTCTTGGTATTTCCAGGGTCATATTGGCCGCTTATAGTAGTTTTTAAATGGTATAAATTACCGGTATCTATAGTTTCAACATCAGAGATCTGCATCTTTTCAACATGAGCTGAAAGAGCAGTTTTAATGTAAGATGTTACCAACCGCTGCTCTTCTTTTTCCTTTGCTCCCCAACCAGGGGTAGGAAACTGAGATTTTTGGAGCGTCCCAGCCAGGGCAACAGTAGCAAATTCTTTCCCTCTTTGGCTCCATAGAATTTCAGGGGTTGCTCCAACCCAGGTGCCCACTTTTGGATGAAACCAATAATAACAAAACGCTTGGGGATACCTTTGCAACATTCTTTGAAAAATCTCTAAGGGAGTGGATGTCGTGGTCACTTCGAGTTTCCTGGAAAGGACCACTTTTTTTAAAGTTCCCAACTTTATCTGTTCAATGGCCTTTTCAACAAGCTTTTTGTATCGATTTTCCTCAGAAGACAATTCCTTTACGGCAATTTCCTTGGGATCGATTTTATTTTCAGCAGCCTTAAATACGGCCGATACCTCACTGTCGGGCCTTATCAGAATGGGTAGGGAATCTTTTAAGAAAGGTCCGAAGACAAAGCCCCTTTCTGTGAAATTGGTGACCTCATGGATGCGGGCGTCATGTTGAAAAACTGCCTGAACACTATTTTCACCGGGATTTTTAAAAAGTACTCCCGGCAGTTTATTCTTAAAATGAATAGCTGCTTCCTCTATTAAGTGCTTAAAGGAATTACTTTTTGGGTAAGGCAATGGTGGTGAGTTTACAAAGCGAAATTAGCCGATCTTCTTCATCTGTGATCCTGATCTCCCATAGTTGGGTGGTCCTTCCTTTATGGATGATAGTTGCCCGGGCAAATACAAAGCCTTCTCTAATACTGCGAACATGATTGGCTGCAATCTCTATCCCCCGAACAAAAAAGGATTGCCCATCTAAAAATACGTATGAAGCGGCACTCCCAACACTTTCAGCCAGCGCAACGGTGGCACCTCCATGTAACACGCCATCCGGTTGATGTACTTTGGGAGTAACCGGCATCTTTGCGATGAGGTAATTCTCCCCCACATCTACATATTCTATATCCAGGGTCTCCATTAAAGTATTTTTGCGAATCTCATTACAGACCTTTAAGATTTTCTCTTTGTAGTTATCCATTTACTTATTTTTGGCAAAATTAAGCATTCATTAGCAACTAAACAGATCCCAACTTGTAAAATGGCGACGGAAGAAAAAAACATATCCTATCTAACAGAGAACACTTATACAACCCTAAATAAACTTTCTCCTAAAACCTCTCACGTCTGGGTGGTATTCCACGGTATTGGTTTTTTAAGCCGATATTTTCTAAAATACTTTGAGGGTCTGGATCCGGAGAAACATTATATTATTGCCCCACAGGCGCCTTCAAAATACTATTTGAACGGAGAATACAAACACGTAGGTGCCAGCTGGCTGACAAAAGAAAACACCGCTTCTGAGACTACCAACCTACTGTCTTACCTGGATGGCGTTATGGCCAACGAAGCAGTGCCAGAGCAGTGCCGTCTGGTAGTATTTGGATTTTCACAGGGAGTATCCGTTGCTATGCGTTGGGTGGCACACAGACAAATAAAATGTCATCATTTATTACTCTATGCCGGAGGAATTCCTAATGAACTGAAAAGGGAACAATTGAGTCATCTTGATGACCAGTGCCAGGTTAAGATAATCATGGGCAATACCGATGTATATCTAACTGAAGAGCGTATAGCACAGGAACGAAAAAAAATGGAGCTTCTTTTTCAAGGACGAGAGCAAATTCAACTCTTTGAGGGGGGTCACGAGATCAAGAAAGATATAATCAACAAGCTGCCATGAATCTAGAGGATATAGCCCTGGAGAATGCTTATGTAAAGCTTATGCCACTTTCGTTAGAGAATTCCCTGCAATTGATCCCCATTGCGCTACAGCCTAAGTTGATACAGTACTCTCCGTCTGATATTGAATCTGAGGATGCCTTTAAAGATTATGTGGCTTTGGCCCTGGAACAAAGAGATCTAAGAGCGTCTATCCCCTTTTTGATATACAGCAAAGTCCACAAATGTGCCGTTGGTTGCACCCGTTTTATGAATATAGACTGGAAGAACAAGGTATTACATATTGGTTGCACATGGTTGGGACGCGAATTTCACGGTACCGGTGTAAATACCCAGATTAAAATCCTTATGATCGATTTTGCCTTTGAAGCTCTTCAATTTGAAAAAGTTGAATTCCGAATTGACGAACGAAACCTGCAATCCAGAAAAGCAGTTGAAAAGCTTGGAGGCATTTTAGAAGGTATTTTGCGTAAAAATGTTTATCTCCTGAATGGATATAAAAGAAATACCTGTTGTTATGGCATTTTGCCCGAAGAGTGGAAAGAGAACAAAGCCAAATTAACCAAAGGAAAGTAAGCACATTATCCCATATCTTATCCTTTCATCTAATTCTTTAACAAATAGCACTTTAAGAACAATATAGCCATCTCCTTCGGCGTTGTAGCATCCCATCAAGAATTATACATTTTAAGATCTCAAACTGTATTAAACCTACCCATGAAAAATTATCTATCCCTGTTTGCGTGCTTCCTTTTCGCTTTAATTGCACAAGCTAACTGTACCAATGCCTATTCTACGGCAGGATACAGCCTGTCCCATGCAAAAAAATCCATGAGCGCTAATAATTTTGAACATCAGCAATATTATGCCGAGCGTGCATTGATTGCTTTTGAAAAGGCAAAAGCCCAAATTGAAAGCTGCGGATGCCAGGCATCCATGAACCCTGCATTAGAAGGAATTAAAAACCTGGAGGCCTCTTTGAGTCAGACAAAATGGGATATGGGTCGGTTTTACACCAAAAAGGCCGTTGAGAATGCCCATCAATTACTTGAAAGTCTGGATATGTGTTCCCTGGATGATCCACAGGAATTTGACACGGGCTCAAATGAATCTTTAGAACCAGAAGCGAAAGAGATGCAGAGTCTGGAAGACCAAATAGCCAAGGAGCATATTTTGGAGGAGCAATTGAATTTTAAACGATTAGCCGAAATGGAGATCGCAGATCTGGAAAATGCTATACGGGAACTAGCCACACTTTTTCAATGCGACAAGGCTTTACACATTCTGAAAGATCGTAAATCTCGCACGGAAGAAGAACTGCAAGCGGAAAGTCTTGACAAAACCAAGGCATACTATCGTTCGCAAGTAGTAGCTATTCATAACAAAGCCCTCTTCGCTTTGATTGAATGCTCAAAAGATAAATAAACGATTTTGTAAACTTACCTAGCGGGAACTCCCCTATTCCTTGGGCAATTCTTCTTCGTAATAGACTATTCTTCTAGTGGTGTAACTATTGGCCGGCGTGATGATCTGTTTGATCCAGTTAGGGGGAAGATGGGCGTCAAATTGGTAGATATATTCCTGTTTGGTCCCCTGATTATTTGCCAGCGTCTTTTGTTTGGATATAAAACCGTTCTCATCGTATTCATAAAAAAACTCTTTCGATTTTACAAAGGAGGATTTTGTTATATCGTAGGAGTAAAGAATTTCATGATATGTTTTACCCAGCGAATCCTGGAACATCTCAGTGGCTTTGTAAGGCTCCCCGTTTACATAATCCTTTTCAAGAATATTGTATAGTCTATCCTTCTTTTTAGCCTGTACGGACCAGCGGATTGTTTTTTCTATGATCCCATTGGTCATTGTTGTTTGGGTTTTTTCACCATCAATGCTGTCCAGGGAAATCTGTATCTCATCGATACCTTCATTATTCTTTCTTTTAATGAGGGTCAATGATCCGGCAGTATCATAGAAATATTCGTTTTGTTCCAAAAATTCGTTCTGATAGGAATATACGAGCTCTTTTGTGATCTTGTTCTGAACCGAATCGATCGTATAAATATTGGCGATAGAGGTTTGCTTGTCCAGGTTATCCTCCCTGTAGTTCTCTACGCGCTTCTCCTTTAAGTGACCTTTTACATATTTGTAATAGCTAATGTCATAATCCGTATCACTGTACAGAGTGGTAACCTTGGTAAGTAAGCCTTCTTTATTGAATTCAAAGTCTTCTTTGCCATAATCCGTAATCACTAAACACGACTTTACTTTTCCTCTAAGGTCAAAATCGGCTTTTGTAAATACCTTTGGCAGCTGCCCATAACCAATACTGCCCGCTAACAGCAGAAGTACTGTAAGGACCAGTTCTAATTTCAGGATCTTAAGAAAAGGATACTTCATAGGCGTAAAATTACAGCTTCTTTCCACATTGAAAAACAAAATACATGCCGAAAAAAAAAGGGGCAGTAGTTACTGCCCCTTTTTAATCGAATAATCAAAAGTACTATTTTACTTCCTCAAAATCAACATCTTCTACATTATCTCCTTCTTTAGCTGAGTCTTCTGTAGGAGCTTCACCGTTAGCCGATGGTCCTTCCTGAGAAGCAGCCTGCGCCTTGTACATTTCTTCTGAAGCTACTTTCCATGCCTCGTTGATCTTCTCCAAGGCCGGAGTGATGACGGCAATATCTTTACTTTCATATGCCTTTTTTAACTCTTCCAGGGCACTTTCGATCGGTTTTTTCTTGTCATCAGACAATTTATCACCAAATTCCTTTAATTGTTTTTCTGTCTGAAAGATCATACCATCTGCTTCATTCAGCTTATCCGCTGATTCCTTGGCTTTTTTATCGGCCTCGGCATTTGCTTCAGCTTCTGCCTTCATTTTCTTGATCTCTTCTTCCGTAAGCCCCGATGACGCCTCAATACGGATATCTTGTGTCTTGTTCGTGGCTTTATCGGTGGCAGAGACTTTGATGATCCCGTTAGCGTCGATATCAAAGGTTACCTCAATTTGAGGAGTTCCTCTGGGTGATGGTGGAATTCCATCCAGGTGAAATCTTCCTATCGTTTTGTTATCCGCTGCCATAGGTCTTTCCCCCTGAAGCACGTGGATCTCAACAGATGGCTGATTATCTGCGGCGGTTGAGAACACTTGTGACTTTTTAGTAGGGATAGTAGTATTGGCGTCTATCAATTTGGTCATAACACTACCCATGGTCTCAATTCCTAAGGACAAAGGTGTTACATCCAATAACAGTACATCTTTTACGTCCCCTGTAAGTACTCCCCCCTGGATAGCAGCTCCAACAGCTACAACCTCATCCGGGTTTACTCCTTTAGATGGTTTTTTTCCAAAGAATTTTTCAACAGCTTCCTGTACGGCTGGAATTCTTGTTGAACCACCTACTAAAATGATCTCATCGATATCACTTTTTGATAGGCCTGCTGCTTTTAATGCTGTCTGGCATGGCTCTATGGTCCTTTTAACCAGGTCTGCGATCAATTGCTCAAATTTGGCCCGTGCCAGTGTGCGCACCAAGTGCTTAGGTCCGGATGCAGTGGCAGTTACATAAGGCAAGTTGATCTCTGTCTGTGTTGAGCTAGACAATTCTATCTTGGCTTTCTCTGCTGCCTCGCGTAAACGTTGCAAAGCCATGGCGTCTTTTCTAAGGTCTATGCCTTCTTCCTTGTTGAATTCATCTGCCAACCAGTCAATGATCTTCTGATCCACATCATCTCCTCCCAGGTGGGTATCCCCATCTGTTGAAAGCACCTCAAATACACCATCTCCTAATTCCAGGATAGATACATCGTGCGTTCCACCTCCAAAGTCGAACACCACAATTTTCTGGTCCTTGTGTTTTTTATCCAAACCATAAGCCAACGAAGCAGCTGTAGGTTCATTAATGATCCGTTCCACTTTAAGTCCGGCAATTTCTCCTGCTTCCTTAGTGGCTTGTCTTTGTGCATCATTAAAATAGGCAGGTACGGTGATCACTGCTCTGGTAACGGTTTGCCCTAAGTAATCCTCCGCTGTTTTCTTCATTTTCTGAAGGATCATGGCAGATAATTCCTGAGGAGTGTATAATCTACCGTCTATATCTACCCTTGGAGTATCGTTATCTCCTTTAACCACTTTATAAGGAACTCGCTCTGCCTCTTTCTTAGATTCAGAGTATTTATTCCCCATAAAACGTTTAATGGAATATATGGTCTTATGTGGGTTTGTTACAGCCTGTCTTTTAGCCGGGTCTCCCACTTTTATCTCGCCACCTTCTACAAAAGCAATCACAGATGGTGTGGTGCGTTTTCCTTCGGCGTTTGGAATCACAACAGGTTCATTACCCTCCATAACGGAAACACATGAGTTTGTTGTCCCCAAATCTATTCCAATAATTTTGCTCATTTTATCTTATTTAATATTAGTAGTATCTTACTTCAAATCGGTAATGAATGGTCAAACATAATGCCAACTACAGAAAACTGACAGGATGTCACCTGCATTGATATATTGCAGACAATCAAAGGGATTGGACGGAATGAAAATTATTGAAGTACAGGGATGGGAACTAACTCATCATAGAACCTTGTAGGTCTAATCAGACAATTAATAGCATCCTTCCTTTCTGCGCGTGTCCATAATAGAAAGAATCTTCCATGTATCGCCTTCTTTAAAAAGTTGAAAAGAATTCACCCCGCAATGACTAAATTTTTCATTGAACCAAAATTCATAAGGTGTCCAGGCATGGGCCATACTTCCGTCTACCTGAATATTATAAGACAAAATTCGTTCTTCGAAATGAACAGAATCCGGGATCTTAACTATGGAGCGTATAAAATCATCAAATAAAACTGTCCTGACACTATCTTCTCCCTGTTTATTCTTCCCAATGGTTTGCATACGGATGGCACCGTTTGCCGCAGCTCTGATTGCGGTTGAATCTTGTCTGTGAAATCCCTGAAAGAAGGTTTTAATGGCGTTCTCAACTTTTAATTCTTCAGTTTCCTGAGCAGAAGTTACCGTGATCAAAAATGAAAATAATAACAAAGATATAAGTCGCATACAGACAGTTATTTAACAAGAGAAATCTTCCTAAAGTAAGGATTTTTGTAAAACTGGGAGGCTGCTTAATCCCGAATTAACCAAATCTCCTTACATTTAGCCTGCTAATGTATCACTATGTCTATTGCAAAGAAGGAATATAAAAGAGTAACGGTAAAGTCGCTCGTAGAAATGAAAAAGCAGGGAGAAAAAATCTCCATGTTAACGGCCTATGATTATTCGATGGCTAAAATTGTAGATGCTGCCAATGTGGATGTCATCCTGGTGGGCGATTCTGCCAGCAATGTAATGGCCGGACATGAAACCACCCTGCCTATTACCCTGGATCAGATGATCTATCACGCCTCATCGGTGATCCGGGCTGTTCACAGGGCACTTGTGGTGGTAGATCTTCCTTTTGGAAGTTACCAAAGTGATCCCAAAGAAGCACTGCGCTCTGCCATCCGCATCATGAAAGAAAGTGGTGCCCATGCCGTTAAGCTGGAGGGTGGGGAAGAAATAAAGGAATCCGTCAAAAGGATCCTCAACGCCGGCATCCCCGTGATGGGACATTTAGGTCTTACACCACAATCTATCTATAAGTTTGGGACCTATAGCGTACGAGCTAAAGATACCGACGAAGCAGAGAAATTAATGGCAGATGCCCGCATGCTCGAAAAAATAGGTTGCTTTTCCATAGTCTTAGAAAAGATCCCTGCGGCCCTGACAAAAAAGGTTTCAGAGAGTATCTCCATACCCACCATTGGGATAGGCGGTGGGAAACATGCCGATGGACAGGTACTTGTGATCCATGATCTCCTTGGAATGACCCATGAATTTAATCCGCGTTTCTTAAGACGGTATATGAATCTTTACGACGAAATGAGCGAGGCAATATCACAGTACGTCCAGGATGTGAAAAGTAAGGACTTCCCAAGTGAGGAGGAACAGTATTAAAAATAAAGGCTTCCCAAAAGGCGCGATATAGCCTTAAAACTTCCTTTCATTATTATGACGCCAACAACATACTATTGATACCGGATAAAATTACTTCCAATGCCCAGAATCTTCAGATCCTTTATGAAGACAATCACCTAATAGCCGTCAACAAACGGGTGGGTGATATTGTACAAGGCGATAAGACCGGAGATCTGCCCCTAAGTGAGCACATAAAGGAATATATTAAAGTAAAATACAATAAACCCGGGCAAGTTTATTTAGGTGTTGCGCATAGGATAGACAGGCCCACCAGCGGCATCGTTGTCTTTGCCAAAACTTCAAAGGCGCTCAGCAGATTAAATAAGATCTTTGCAGACAAAGCCGCAGAAAAAATCTATTGGGCCCTGGTAAAGAATATCCCAAAAAAGGAAAAAGACACCCTTGTACACTGGCTAAGACGAAATCCAAAACAGAATAAATCGTATGCATACCCCAAGGAAATACCCGATAGTAAGCGCGCAGAATTGGAGTATGAGGTCATCAAAAAATTAGACAATTATTTTCTTTTGAAGATCTTACTAAAAACCGGCAGACACCATCAGATAAGAGCCCAGCTGGCGGCACTTAACTGCCCAATTAAAGGCGACCTAAAATACGGTTTCGACCGAAGTAATCCCGATGGTGGCATCCACCTTCATGCCAGAAGCCTACGGTTTGAACATCCCGTTAAAAAGGAAATGATTTCTTTTGTGGCCGATCCTCCCACAGACGCGCTTTGGGATGTTTGTTTGCTATAAAACAATGAATTAACGAATACTTGCCATGGCCTTTTCACGAATAACCTGTGAGACAGGCTTATTTTCCAAATGACTTTCGAGCCAGGATAAGATATCTAAGTACAAAAAGGCTCTTTTCTCATAAGGGTGATCCTCATATTTCTTTAAACTGTCATATAACTTTTGAAACTCTGCCCGTAACTCATTGGGGTAAATGGATCCTAAATTTCTAAGGAATTTTATCATTTCCTTTTGAACGGCATGAAGATCGTTCATCTTTAATAAGAATTTATACGTGCTTTTTAACTGCACCTCCAAATGATAGTCCATCCCCGCTTCGTAATGGGCTACCAGACTGAGTACCCGTGCGAAACACATAAGATCTTCCCTCATTTTAAGGTTTTTGTTGTTGATGATCTTCTTGAGGTACGCAATACAATTCTTATTATCTCCCACGCCGAAATACAGGCAGGCAATTTTGTAGTAAAAGATCATGATATGATGCTCATCTATCCGGTCGCGATGCTTATTAATCCCGTACTCAATGATCCTTACCAGATACAATCCCTTTTCAAATGTGCCTTTTAGAAAATGGAGGTTGAGTTTGTTTGAATTGATATACAAAAAACTCAGGGAGCTAATATTATCATTAGAGGGAAAGTCTTTCTCGGCAACCGTCTTTTCCAGATTGGCAAGCACCAACTCAAATTGGGAGGCGTATTTTACGTAAAAAAGAGACTCCAGCAAATAGTGATTCCCCTTGAGGAAAAATACCGGATTTAAATGGATCATCTCTTTATATTCATAAAACAGGTCTACCCATTTGCTAGCATATTTGTAACAAGACAGAAAATCCTGTATCAGAAAACTATACCACAAATGCGCCTTATACAACCATAATTTCTCACGAAACCCCAACTCATTGATATCGTACTTAGGTAGGTGGGCTTCAAAGTATTTTTTTACCCGCTGCAGGTCATCATTGCTGCGCACATAGCCCACTTTAAGCATCATGCCGTATAACTGAAGTGAAAGATTAGACAGTTTGCTGGTCATCACATTTTGTTCCGATAACATCTTTGCTTGCAAGGCCAGCTCATCTGCCCTGTCCGGAATACTTCTTGTGATATACTGGGTTTCTATGATCTTTTCTAACTCTACAATCTCGTAGGCGATATTCTTTTCTTCGTTGTCAATGGCAGTCGACTTTACCTTATCTAAAATCTTAAGACTTTGCTTATACAGGCCTTTCTGATACAATATGGTCGCGAAGTCTAATTGCTCCCTAATCTGAACCCTAATATTCTGATTCACAGGGTTTAAACGCAGACTCACCAGGATCTGTTTGTACAGATGTGCCTTTAGGTTAGAAAGTTGTGCTTTTTTTACAATGCCACTAGCCAGGATTATTTTTTCCTCATAGCGCTTCATCTTATCCAAAAGGTTGAACAAGGCCAGAAACTTGGCATCGGTATTCACTCCTAATCTTCCTACATATAGCTTAAATTGGCGCTTCTCCGATTTAGAAAGAGATTTGACCAATACAAATAGGGCATCTTTATTGGCATTTGTCATCGTAAAATAGTATGCTTAGTGTGCTGTATTTCAATGGTTTAACTACCTTAAAAAGTATATTAACGTTGTAAATGCCTCACAGTCATGAAATTGGTTCTAAATGGTTGCCATACATTCGTTATGGTGACTAAAATTAAGTAATTATAATGAGCAAAGATAAAGTATACATTTTTGATACTACACTGCGTGATGGTGAGCAGGTTCCTGGTTGTAAATTAGATACCAAACAGAAATTAGTAATTGCTGAAAGACTAGACACTCTTGGAGTAGATATTATTGAAGCTGGTTTTCCTATATCGAGTCCGGGCGACTTTAATTCGGTCAATGAAATAGCCAAAGTAGTGAAGCACGCAACGGTTTGCGGCCTTACGCGTTCCGTAAAAAAAGATATTGAAGTAGCCGCTGAGGCATTAAAGTATGCCAAAAGGCCCAGAATACACACGGGTATTGGCACTTCAGATTCCCATATCAAATACAAATTCAACTCCACGCCAGAAAAAATTCTGGAACGCGCGGTAGAGGCCGTGCGCTATGCCAAGACCTTTGTTGAAGATGTAGAGTTCTACGCGGAAGATGCCGGCAGAACAAACAATGAGTTTTTAGCCAGAGTCTGCGAGGAAGTGATCAAGGCCGGTGCAACCGTGTTAAACATCCCAGATACTACAGGATACTGCCTGCCGGAAGAATATGGGGCAAAAATGAAATACCTGCGCGAACATGTCAAGAATATAGACAAAGCTATCCTTTCTTGTCATTGCCATAATGATCTTGGCCTGGCAACAGCTAATTCTATCGCAGGGGTCGTCAACGGAGCCCGTCAAATAGAATGTACCATAAATGGCATTGGCGAACGAGCAGGCAATACTTCTTTGGAAGAGGTTGTCATGATCTTAAAACAGCACCCTTATTTAAATCTGGATACCAGTATCAACAGCAAATTGCTATATAGCACCAGTCTTATGGTCTCAGAAAAAATGGGGATGCCGGTGCAACCTAATAAGGCCATAGTAGGATCCAACGCTTTTGCACACAGTTCCGGAATCCATCAGGATGGGGTAATAAAGAAAAGGGAAACCTATGAGATCATAGATCCTGAAGATGTTGGTGTAGATCATTCCTCCATTGTACTTACTGCCCGCAGCGGTAGAGCTGCGTTGGCGTACCGGGCCAAGAACATTGGCTATGAGTTAACCAAAGTACAGTTAGATGTTGTCTATGAGCAATTCCTGCGGTTTGCGGATAGAAAAAAAGAAATCCTGGACGAGGATATTCATCAAATTATGGAAATAACCAAAATTAACATCGAAAGTATAGCCTAAGTATGAAAATAAAAATTGCCTTATTACATGGTGATGGTATTGGGCCCGAAGTGACGGCTCAAGCTGTAAAGTGCCTTCAGGCGGTTGAAGAGACCTTTGGGCACGAATTTGTTTTCTCTGAAGCAAAGATAGGGGCTGCTGCCATGGATGCGACTGGTGATCCACTCCCGGAGTCGACTTTATCTCTGTGTAAAGCGTCAGATGCCGTACTTTTTGGCTCTATAGGAGATCCGAAATACGATAACAATCCGGATGCCAAAGTTCGTCCGGAACAAGGCTTATTAAGACTAAGGAAAGAATTAGGACTGTTTTGCAACATTCGGCCCATAAAGGTATTTCCAACCTTAATGGATAAGTCACCCTTAAAGAAAAAGATCATCACCGGAACAGACTTTGTCATTTTCCGAGAACTTACCGGTGGGATCTATTTTGGTGAAAAAAAACTTAGTGAGGATGGCACCTCAGCAACAGACAGCTGCACCTACACGGAAATGGAAGTTAGCCGAATTGCCCATCTTGCTTTTAAAGCAGCGAAAGGTAGGAGAAAAAAGGTGACGCTTGTAGACAAAGCCAACGTTTTAGAATCTTCTCGATTATGGAGAAGAGTTGTGAAAAAAATTGGAGAGAGTTATCCGGATATAACGCTCGATTTCATGTTCATTGACAATGCGGCTATGCAACTCTTGTTGCATCCCAGCCAATTCGATGTAATCCTCACCGAAAATATGTTTGGAGACATATTGTCTGATGAAGGAAGTGCCATTGGGGGTTCCATAGGGTTACTCCCCTCTGCTTCTATAGGTGAGAATCATGCCTTGTTTGAACCTGTTCATGGTTCATATCCGCAGGCCAAAGGAAAGGACATCGCAAATCCGGTAGCTTCTATTCTTTCTGCTGCCATGCTGCTCGATCATTTTAAACTCGATGAAGAGTCGAGAGCAGTGGTCATAGCCGTACTGAAGTCAATCAAAAAAGGGATCGTATCGCCAGATTTGAGTACCACCAGCAAGTATGGAACTAACCATATTGGTGATTTTATATCAGGAAATATCAGGGATTCTGATGATTATCTCATCCTGAACAAAGAGAATATCTGGTTGGGTAAATCAACCATCATTTGATTTTTTTTTGCCACCAAAAAAGGCCTATCGCAGTTCGATAGGCCTTTTTTATTCTGCAATAAGTGAAGCTGTAAATGCTTCAAAATCTTTTTTGAATTCGATGTATTTTCCTTTTGTAGCAGGGCCATTGAAGCCTGTAAGAATTCTTCTTACCTCTCCTTTTTTATCCAGGAAGATAGTGGTAGGATACGAGAGTATATGGTTCAGCATAGGTAATTTTTCATTGGCTGTTTTCTTATCCGCACTACCGTATTGCGCCAAGAGTATGGAATACGAAATTCCCAGTCGGTCACGGAGTCTTTTAATTCCCTTAAAAGCATCCTCTTCGGTTTTGGCATATTCAAAGGCCAGAGCTATAACCTCCAGATCATCCTGATCGTTCTCTTTTAGATAATTAACCAGGAATTTGGACTCATCCAAACAGTTAGGGCAGTAGGTGCCCATAATTTGAACGATCACTACCTTATTCTGATATTGAGGGTCATCCAGGGAAATGAGATTCCCATTAATATCTTTAAATGAAAAATTAAATTTCTCATAACCTTCATTGAGATACGTAAGCTCATAGGCATCGGGTAATTCATACGACTCGTTGAGTACGGCCTCAAACGGCTCCTGATAATGGTTCCCGGAATAAAATGTTCCTTTCATGGTACCATCAGATAGACTGGCCAGAAAAAGGAATACATGAGCCCCGTCAAAGGTTGAGAGTTTTAGAGAATCCCCATCTACTGCTCCTTCGAGATATCTGTAGTCTCCCGTAGTAGTGCGGAAGGTTCCTGTTACCTTTTCGCCTTCCTGGTTAAAGATTCCTTGTGCAACATAGGAATCTTCTGTGCCCTTACTAAAAACAACTTCCCAGTTACCGCTAATGTTTATGGCAGGAGGTTTTGAAGTCACAAACCTTTTATGATCATCGAAATTCGCATTAAAAGGCACCACTCTATCGAGGCTCTCCTTTATGAAATTCCCTGTAATGGTGCTGTTGGAGAAGGTCCCGGCTATATATCCTTCAAATACGGGCATTCTAATGATTATAGAGTCCTTATCTATAAAAATATCATCGATATTCAATACTTCGTCTGCATTGAATACTTCCATGGTGTAGCCATCACTTCCATTTTTTATTTCAAAATTAAAGGGTAATATCTCTCCGTCCTGCACTTCCATGGTACCCCTCCAGATACCCTCTGATAGGCTTAAGGCTGAAGGTTCCTTGCAACCGTAAAGAGTTAATAGAATAACTAGTAAAAGATTATATTTTTTCATTTTCCACGATTGATTTACAAATATCGCAATTACAGATAAACAAGGTTTATAAATTTTGTGATGAAACCTGTGGTGGGCATTGACTGTGTTAAACCATTGTTTTATCTTTGATCGCTTAAGACTAACCAATGCAAATTTCTCTTAACTGGTTACGGCAGTTCATTCAGATCGATTGGGAAGCTACCCGGATCTCAGAACTCCTAACCGACCTTGGACTGGAGGTAGAAGGTATCACTCATTTCGAATCCGTACCAGGCGGACTCAAAGGGGTTGTTGTGGGGCATGTACTTACTTGCATTAAACATCCAAACGCCGATAAATTAAAACTTACCACAGTAGATATTGGCACAAAAGAGCCCGTTCAGATTGTTTGTGGGGCCCCTAATGTAGCAAAGGGACAAAAGGTGCCGGTGGCTACCATAGGGACTGCATTGCATATGAGTAATGGAGAGACCTTGGTAATCAAAAAGGGTAAAATAAGAGGGGAAGTTAGTGCCGGAATGATCTGTGCTGAAGATGAATTAGGTCTTGGAGACAGTCATGACGGAATAATGATCCTTGAAGCCAGTTTGGTCCCCGGAACGCCGGTTGCCGAACTATTTGAGATTGAAAATGACCAAGTATTTGAAATTGGCCTTACTCCTAACAGAGCCGATGCCATGAGTCATTATGGGGTGGCGAGAGATTTAAAAGCAGGACTGCGGCAGCAGGGGGTACAAAAAGAACTGATGACGCCTTCCATCAGTAATTTTAATGTGGCCAACCGCTCTTTAAAAATGGCCGTTAAGGTAGAGGATAAAACAAAAGCTCCCAGATATTGTGGAGTAACTATCAGCAATCTCATCGTGCAGCCCTCCCCGAGTTGGTTAAAGAACAGACTAAAAGCAATTGGCCTAAAGCCCATCAATAATGTGGTAGATGTGACAAATTACGTCTTACACGAGCTGGGACAGCCATTGCATGCCTTTGATGCAGACAGGATCTTTGGGAAGGAAATAATTGTGAGAACAGTTGAGGAAGGAACAAGTTTTATGACCCTGGATGGGGATGAACGCATTTTAGATAAGGACGATCTTATGATTTGCGATGCCGAAAAACCTATGTGTATTGCAGGGGTTTTTGGGGGAATCAATACGGGGGTAACGGAGAATACAACATCGATCTTTTTAGAAAGTGCATATTTTGACCCTATCTCAATTCGAAAAACCGCCAAAAGACATGGGCTCAACACAGATGCCTCCTTCCGTTTTGAACGAGGCATAGATATCAACAATGTGGAATATGCCTTACAACGAGCAGCATTACTTATCTGTGAACTTACCGGAGGAGATATCACTTCAGACATCGTGGACCTTTATCCAAAAAAGAAAGAAGATCACCAGGTTTTTTTAACTTTTGAGAAGATCAATGCACTCATTGGGCAAGAAATTCCTAAGGACGTTATTAAGTCCATACTTACCTCTTTGGATATCAAAGTGAAAAGTGTAACCGAGACAGGCTTAGGCCTTGTGATTCCTTTTTACAGAATAGACGTGCAGCGCGAGGTGGATGTCATAGAGGAAATACTGAGGGTCTATGGATATAATAATATTCAGTTTGAGCCAAAGTTAAACGCCTCTATTGCTCCTACTTCAAGATTTGAAGATCATAAATTGCAGAATAATATTGGGGACCTCCTAGCAGCCCAGGGCTTTTATGAGATCTTATCCAATAGCTTAAGTAATCCGGACCATGCCAAAGCAATGGATGCTGAATGGGAAAAAGATTCAGTAAAAATCCTTAATCCCTTAAGTTCAGAATTATCTGTGCTAAGAACTTCCATGCTCTTTTCTGCGCTGGAAGCGGCATCATATAATATCAACAGAAAGCGACCTAACTTAAAGCTTTTCGAATTTGGGAAGACCTATCATAAAACCGATTCGGGTCATCTGGAAAAAGAACACCTAAGCTTGTTAATCACGGGTGACCGGGTTGCCGAAAGCTGGACTGCGAAATCCAAAACCTCCGATTTTTATTTTCTAAAGGCACAGGTAGAACAGATCCTTGAAAAAATGGGACTTCGCGACTACAGTTCTGTGGGCGTGGTTACCAGCGAATTTTCAGAAGGCATACAGCTCGTAAAGGATAATACTCCTTTAGTGCATTTAGGAGTTGTCCATAAAAGCATACGTAAAATATTTGATCTGAAACAGGAGATACTTTTTGCAAATTTTGATTGGGCCGCATTGCGCAAACTGGCTTCCAGGCAACAAATTGTCTTTAAATCTATTCCTAAATTTCCGGCGGTAAGACGAGACTTTGCCTTGATGTTAAATAATGAGGTCCCTTTTAAAGACCTGGAAGAGATTGCCTATCGTACCGAAAAGAATCTACTGAAGGATCTTTCCTTATTTGATGTTTATACTGGAGATAAATTGCCAAAGGGGAAGAAATCCTATGCGGTAAGTTTTACACTTCAGGACGAGTCTAAAACACTTACAGATAAACATATAGACAAGATCATGAACAAGATCAAAGAGGCGTACGAAAAACAATTAGGCGCAGAACTGCGCTGATATTCTAGAGCGGTTTCGGCAATAGTACACTATCTATGGTATGGATAATACCATTGCACTGATCGTTGTCGGCCACTGTGATCTTTGCCTTATTCCCAAATCCATCTGTGAGAATTATATCGATCCCATCAATAGAGGCCTTAATCTTTTTCCCCTGTACCGTGGTAAAAGTAGTTTTTCCATTTCCTCGTACCAAAGCATTTAAAATCTTGGAGGCCGATAATGACCCGGCGACCATAAAATAGGTTACCATTTCCCTCAATTCCTTTTTGTTTTCTGGGAGCAAAAGATGTTTCATGGTTTCATCGGAAAGTTTCCCAAAGGCAAGGTCCGAAGGCGCAAAGATCGTAAAGGCCGCGTCTCCATCGAGTGTTAAATCTAAGTCCGTGGCTTTTAAAGCAGAAATAAGAGTAGTGTAATTCCCCGCTTCAAGGGTACTGGTATAGATCGTTTTCTTGAAATCTGATTGTCCTTTATCCGACTGTGCACTCAATGATCCTGAACTAAGCAGGAACACAACAACAGCAAAGAATAAATAGGATTTCATAGAAAAATATTGGGGCTTAGTGATCGATAAACGGTCAATAAGTTCGACAATATACAATCTACTATCAAGAAAAATGGGATTAGCAGAAAACCCAGAACGAATTTAACATAATATTAACATATTAAAAATTTTATAATACAGTTGTTTTGAGATTTACTAATCTTTATTTTTGTTCAAAATGCTAAAAGAAAAAGAATGTTATTTAAAAGAACCAATATTGAGGAGAAACTCTCTTTGCTTACCCAAAAAGAAGAGGCCCAGGTTAATTTGATCAAAAATGTCTATGCGCTTTTACAAAAAGACTCTGAAAATGAGGAACGCATTCATCAAAAACTTGCTGGAGGACAAAAGGGTATTGCAAACAATTTTGATTTTGATCTGCTCGAAACTAATAAGATATATCACATAGATCAAATAAAACAGATTTGTATAGATTACAGACTTCGTTTTCTCGATTCTAAATATTTTAAAGGAGAGATCCCGCAGGAAGGCATTTCCAGGATCAAAGCACTTGAAAGGTCACACCGTATTTCAATAGAAGGTTTTAAGATCATAGCCCCCTCTAAGTTATTCAGGTTAGAAGATAAGGACGATCCCTTATTGTTTGCTCCCATAGGCAACGATTATTTCTATTTGATACACCGCTGGGGAAATGACCTTCACCCTTTGAGAAAGGTATTTGCCTGGCCCTTCAAGAATATAGTCAATCTAACGGCTATAGTCCTTATGATCGCTTATCTGATCACCTTGATGGTTCCTGAAGGCCTGTTTTCCAAAAGTAGTTCACAGGCAGAGTTCTGGATAGTTTACTTCTTTATGTTCAAGTCCATTGCTTCTGTGGTCATCTTTTACGGATTTGCGTTGGGCAAGAATTTTAATCCCGCCATTTGGAATAGCAAATATTTCAATGCGTAATAGCTGGTACAAAAAAAAGCATTCATATGAATGCTTTTTTTTGTTCTTAAAACTTGCAGTTACACCGGCACTGCATACATCTTTTCGCGCTGTTCCCGGATACTTTTGTCGGACATATAGTCATCAAAGCTCAGGTAGCGATCTATTGTTTGTTTCGGAGTTAGTTCCACGATCCTGTTGGCCACAGTTTCCGCAAACTGATGATCATGCGTAGTAAACAATACGGTGCCCTTAAAATTCTTCAGAGAGTTGTTAAAGGCGGTAATACTTTCCAGATCCAAATGGTTGGTGGGTTCATCTAACATTAAAACATTGGCCCTGAGAAGCATCATCCTACTCAACATACAGCGCACTTTTTCTCCCCCGGATAATACGGTACATTTTTTCAGCGCTTCTTCCCCACTAAAAAGCATTTTCCCGAGAAAGCCACGCAGATAAACTTCTTCCCGCTCCTCTTCAGTCTTTGCCCACTGTCTCAGCCAATCTACTAAACTTATATTTTCCGTAAAATAAGAGGCGTTATCTGCCGGCAGATAGGATTGAGCAGTGGTAACTCCCCACTGAAACTTTCCACTATCTGGTTTTCTATGGCCGTTGAGGATCTCATATAGGGCCGTTGTAGCCCTGGAATCTCTTGAGAGTAAAGCCACTTTGTCACCTTTGGCCAGATTCAGATTTAAATTATCAAATAACAAACTACCATCATCACTGCTGGCAGACATGCCTTCAATATTCAGGATCTGATCTCCTGCCTCTCGTTCCCGGTCGAATATAATGGCGGGATATCTGCGAGAGGAGGGTTTAATATCTTCAATTTTTAGTTTTTCGAGCATCTTCTTGCGAGAGGTGGCCTGTTTACTCTTGGCCACATTGGCACTGAATCTCATGATAAATTCTTGTAATTCTTTGGCTTTCTCCTCTGACTTTTTATTCTGCTGAGCTCTTTGTCTGGCAGCAAGCTGGCTGCTTTCATACCAAAAAGTGTAGTTCCCGGAATACAGATTGAGTTTCCCAAAATCGATATCTACCACATGAGTACACACAGCATCTAGAAAATGCCTGTCATGAGATACCACGATGACGGTGTTCTCATAATTGGCCAGAAAGTTTTCGAGCCATTCAATAGTTTCATAATCTAGGTCGTTCGTAGGCTCATCCATCACCAATACATCCGGAGATCCAAATAAAGCCTGCGCCAGCAAAACTCTTACTTTTAGTTTGGAATCTAGATCAGACATTTGTGTAAAATGATATTCCTCCCTGATCCCAAGACTGGAGAGCAGTGCTGCAGCATCACTATCGGCATTCCAACCATTCATTTCCTCGAACGTGACTTGTAATTCCCCTATTCTATCAGCATTTTCGTCAGAATAGTCGGCATACAAGGCATCTATTTCCTTTTTGATCTTGTACAAGGGCCTATTTCCAATAACCACTGTTTCCAAAACGCTGTTTTCATCATAGGCGTTGTGATTTTGCTCTAAGACAGACATTCGTTTTCCATGTTCCAGATGAACATGCCCCGATGTAGGATCTACTGAACCGGAGAGTATCTTTAAAAAAGTAGACTTACCGGCTCCGTTTGCTCCAATGACCCCATAACAATTGCCTTGTGTAAAGCTAACGTTTACTTCATCGAACAAAATTCGTTTGCCAAATTGTACCGATAAATTTGAAACAGACAGCATATCAGATTTTTTTAAATTTTTTTGCAAAAGTAGTCAAAATAACGCGTTGTGCCAATAAACCTTTCTTTCTGGGTTTACATCGAAACTCTTATTCTATTATTCATTTTTAACGCCCTATTAACAAGCCCTACCCCTTGCAATGCTTAGATTTGTCGTTATAATAAGTGCTGATTATACATGAATAAATATCTACTTTATATTCTTGTTGGTTTGATCGCAGGAAGTTGCCTAAGAGATAAAGGTGATGAGAAGTATGTTATTTTCGCCGGGGAGATTGTAAATCCAACCAGCGACCAGGTAGTACTCTTTAAAGGAGAAGAGGCCTTAGATTCCGTAAAATTAGATGCAGATAATCGCTTTGTATTTAAATTAGATTCCGTTTCAGAAGGACTTCACCATTTTTACCACAACCCGGAACTACAGTATGTGTACCTCGAGAACGGAGACAGTCTGCAGGTACGTTTAAATACATCTGATTTTGATGAGTCATTGGTCTTTTCCGGAAAAGGAGAGGAGATCAACAATTTTATGTTGGAAATGTTCCTGCTGCGGGAAGAAGAAGAATTCCTAATTAACTCCATGTACGAACTGGAGCCGGAAGAGTTTCGGTTAAAAATCGATTCTCTGAAAAACAACAAATTAGCATTATTAGAACAAACAAATACCGAGTTTGAAATATCGCCAAAGGCATTTGATTTGGCGAAATCCTTTATAGTTTACAGCTCCAATATTTCTATGGAGGCCTACCCCTTCTACCACAGAAGACGCAGCGGCGAGCCAGCAATACATCAGTTACCCGATTCCTTCTACGGATATCGCAATGAGGTAAATTACAATGATGAAGATCTTACGTACCTAAGACCTTATTATAATTTTATGAAGTTTCACCTCGGAAACTTAGCCTATACTATGTGTAAGTCTAATTGTGAAGATATTGAAAAGGCCAGCAGGCATTTACATTTTAATGAGCATAAGTTAAAGCTTATAGACAGCCTGATCACCCAAAAAGAACTTCGTGATAATCTTTTTAGAAATGTAGCGATAGACTATCTCTTAAAACACGATACGGAGGAACACAATAAAATATTCATAAAGGATTTTAAAAGACTATCTCACAATAACGTCCATAATGAGGAGATCAATACCTTATATGAAGGTATCATCAATATGCAGCCCACCAAGACCCTCCCGGATTTCACCTTATACACCTATAATGGGGATGAAGTAAAATTGAATGATCTTGAAAATAAGGGGCCGGTGGTATTCTATTTCTGGTCTGGTTCAGAACCTGGGCATTTCAAGAACATTACCAAAAGGGTTACAGAATTGAAACAAGAACATCCGGAATATCATTTTATAGGTATCAACCTACGTACAGATCATAGCAAATGGAAAGGTATGGTAGACACCAATAAACTAGAACATTCCGAACAATTCTGGACCAATAATTATGAAAAGGCAGTACAGACTCTAATAATTTATAACCCCAACAAGACGATCATTGCCAGGAATGGGGTAATTGTTGATGCCTTTGCTAATATTTACAATCCTTTTTAAACGGAACTTAGAGACTCTTCTAGTTTCCTTTCTTATAATCTTCCAGGAACTTTGCCAAACCTATATCTGTAAGCGGGTGCTTTAACAGGCCTTCAATAGACGAAAGTGGTCCGGTCATTACATCGGCTCCTAATTTTGCACAATCTATTACGTGCATGGTATGCCGGATAGAGGCAGCAAGGATTTGAGTTTGAAAATCGTAATTATCATAGATTAGCCTGATTTCTGCGATTAAATTAAGTCCATCCGTAGAAATATCATCTAATCTTCCAAGGAAAGGCGACACATAGGTGGCACCTGCTTTAGCGGCCAACAAAGCTTGTCCTGCTGAGAATACAAGGGTACAATTAGTCCTGATGCCTTTATCTGAAAAATATTTAAGGGCTTTTACCCCGTCTCTGATCATTGGTACCTTTACTACAATTTGATCATGAAGCTCTGCCAACTCCTCTCCTTCCTTGATCATTCCTTTTAGATCGGTCGCAATTACCTCAGCAGAGACGTCTCCGTCTACAATATTGCAGATATCTACATAGTGTTTAAGGATATTATTTCTCCCGGTGATCCCTTCTTTTGCCATAAGTGACGGATTGGTGGTTACACCATCTAGCACGCCTAATTCCTGCGCATCCCTAATCTGATCTAAATTCGCGGTATCAATAAAAAATTTCATAGTTCTATGTTTTGCTTAACGATCTGTCTTAACATTTAATAAAATGCGATACAAAGCTACAATTTATAATGGTTTCGCAATAGGTTCTCATAAACTTTACCGGGAAGTATATTTTTAAGGACAGTGGAAAATTTCTGCATAAAACTGCCCACTTTGTAATGCACTTTTGGTGAAGGACTCTTAAGAATATTATGAATTTTTTTGGCAACTTCAACAGGATCCCCGGCCGTATCCACATCCTCGTTGATCATTTGTAAGGTTTGCTCATAAGGGGTTTTGTAGGGTGAGGTAGCCTTCACAGGCACATGAAAGCGGCCCGCGGCAATATTAGTGGCAAAATCGCCAGGAGCAAGAGTACTTATATGGATCCCAAAATTCATGGTTTCTAGCCTAATAGCCTCGGTGGCCAAATCCAGAGCTCCTTTGCTGGCAGAATAAATTCCCCGATACGGTAGTCCCATTTTTCCTGCAATTGAGGTAATATTGACAATGCGTCCCTTCCCTTGTTTTCTCATGATGGGCAAAGTAGCTTTCATCATGTTCAAGGGCCCTGTAAAATTAGGTTCAAAGGCATTTTGAATGGCCTCATTGGGGGTTTCCTCTATGGGTCCGGTTATGCCAACCCCTGCATTGTTGATCAATACATGGAGCTGTTCTTCTTTGGTCAGCAGTAATCCCAGTGCCTTTTGTATGCTATCCGTGTTGCGTACATCGAGCTCAAATAGTTCAAAATCCGAAAAGGCAGCGTTCTTTTTAAGATCACGCGTCGTACCGTAGACGGTATATCCCTTGGTTTTCAGGTAATTCCCTATAGCTCTCCCTATGCCAGAAGAACCTCCTGTGATCAATACAACAATCTTATCCATATGTCTCACAAAGAAACAAATATTTGACAGCGGGGACAAACAAGAGGTAACAATAAATTGGAGAGGAGATTGCTCGCTATTGGGCACAAAAAAAAGGCAAGCTACCTACATCGCACCGCTACAACCATATACCCTTGCTGCGTTCCCACCCTGGGGGATTCTACAGGAGCTGGTCGTGTAGGACTTGCCTCATGCAAATATACAACCTTTTAAATTTGAGACAATCGTTTTAGAATCTTAAATTATTAAATTAACTTGCCTTAAATCTACTCTTGCCTATGAATTTCATTAAGTATTTTATCCTTAATGGCCTGATCCTTTTTGTTGTTAGTTGCGGAGGGGAGAAAGACCCTTCTTCCTTGTTTTCACTTCAATTTACCTCAGGCGAAAAGGAATTCCAGCAATTCGATACCATCCGCCCGGTCATTGAAAATAGAAAGGATTTACCAATAGATTCTATTCGGTTTACGATAGCGGGAGAAGAGATCCCATTCCGGAATGACCAATTGGTCTTACAAGGCTCCAAATTAGGATTACAAACCATAAAAGTTCATTTCAGATCGGAAGGAAACCCAATAGTGGTTGAAACAGACATAAAGATCCTGGCCCCCGCTGCACCAGAATTGTACACCTATGAGATCATCAATGAATATCCTCATGATATAAAGGCATTTACCCAGGGACTGGAGTTCTATCAGGATACGCTCTATGAGAGTACGGGCTCTGGAGGTGGGGCTAAATCTTTTATCCGAAAACTAGATTTTAAGACCGGTGGCATATACCAACAGGTAGACCTTGATACTAAATATTTTGGCGAAGGGATTACCTTGCTTCATGACAAAGTATACCAACTTACCTGGCAAAGCAAGCTTGGGTTCCTCTACCGTGTATCCGATCTCAAACAAATAGATCGTTTTCAATATGGCCAAAGCAAAGAAGGCTGGGGTCTGTGTAATGACGGTTCACGTATTTATAAGAGCGACGGCACCGAACGCATATGGTTGCTAAATCCTGAGACATTAGTGGAAGAAGACAATATCCAGATCGTTACGAATAAGTCGATTTTCAACAAAGCCAACGAACTGGAATACGTAGATGGGAAGATCTATGCCAATGTATGGCAAAAAGAAAGTATGATGATTATTGATGCCGGCAGTGGGGCCATTGAGGGGGTAGTAAATCTCGGCGGACTCAAAGAAAAGGTAAAACAGCATGCAAAACTAGATGTGCTCAATGGTATTGCCTACCATCCTGGCCGTAAAACCTTTTTTGTGACCGGAAAGAATTGGGATACGCTGTTTGAGATACAACTTAAAAAGAAGGAATAAATGACCTTTGAAATGACCAGGGTAGTTACGGAAGAAGATCTGGATGATCTGGAACATGTGAATAATGTTCGCTACGTGCAATGGATACAGGACATTTCCAAGGCACATTGGCAGTCGCGCGCTCCCGAAGCCATGCGCAAAGGAGCCATTTGGGTGGTAAAACAACATCTTATTGAATATAAGAACTCTGCAAAGCTGGGAGATACCGTTTTAATGAGCACTCATATTGAGAAGTCTGAAGGGGCTATCTCCACCAGGGTGGTGACAATGACCAACCAAAACTCAAAAGCACCTTTGTTGCGATCAGAAACCCAATGGTGCCTGTTAAACGCATTGACCTTTAAGCCTATGAGGATATCAGAGAAGGTCAGTGCTATTTTTATTGACACCCAAAACTCCTAGTCTGTGTCTGTCCGCTACCTTGTAACCATAATTGTTCTGGTGAGCTGCCTTAGCTGGGTATCCTCCTGCAGAAAAGATTTTGAGGTTGACGCAAGCAATGGCGATCTTCAATTTTCAAAAGATACAGTCTTTCTCGATACGGTCTTTACCAATATTGGAAGCAGCACATATAGCTTAAAAGTGTTGAACCGAAGCGGTAAGGATATCGAAATTCCAAGTATTAGGCTTCAGGATGGGGATAACAGCAAATACCGGCTCAACGTAGAAGGAGTGGCCGGGAACTCTTTTGTGAATGTTCCATTGTATGCACGCGATAGTTTGTATATTTTTATTGAAACTACCTACGATATTGCACCAGATAACCTTACTGAATTCTTATATATTGACGATCTCCTTTTCGATAGCGGAGCGAATGAACAACGCATCCCGCTGGTAACTCTTGTAAAGGATGCTGTTTTCCTCTATCCTTCCACCCTGGCCAATGGCAGTAAAGAGAGTTTGTTGCTGGGATTAGATGAGCAAGGCAACGAATTGAGGATAGAAGGGTTTATTTTAACCGATGATGAACTCAATATTACCAATGAGAAGCCTTATGTTATCTACGGATATGCAGCCGTTTCTGCAGGGAAGACACTAAGTATTCAGGAAGGTGCCCGATTGCATTTTCACAAAGATTCGGGAATTCTTGTGGGTAGTGGCGGGAGTATAAAGATCCTTGGATCCGCAAGCGACGACCCTGTCCTATTAGATAAAGAGGTCATATTCGAAGGAGATAGGTTAGAACCCGAATTTTCTGATGTCCCCGGGCAATGGGGCACCCTATGGCTGGCTCCCGGTAGTGTGGAAAACGAAATCTCCTACCTTACCTTAAAAAATGCGACCATAGGTATCCTGGCGGAGGGCAACCCCGGAGCCTCCTCCCCTACGCTGAGAATCAGGAACTCACAAGTCTACAATAGCACACTTGTTAATTTGTGGGCTAGAAATACCTCCATCACGGCAGAGAACCTTATTCTGGGCAATTCTGGAAGTCACAGCTTGTATTGTAATCTGGGTGGAACCTATAGTTTTATTCATACCACCATTGCCAATTATTGGAGTAATAGTTTCAGAACAGGTACGGCTTTAAAGCTCGATTCCTATGAAATTGATAACTCAGGAAACCCTTCAGGAGCGGATTTACTAAAAGCAGATTTTATCAATTGCATCATTGATGGAAATACCAGCAGAGAACTAACACTCCTAAGCACGGCGGAGTTTGATTTTAACTTTCTATTTTCTCATGTACTGCTAAAATTTGTGGATACGGGCGGGCAATTCACCAGTAATCCCCTCTATGATTTTGCGGATACCAGTATGTATGATACTGTTCTCCTCAATACGGCTGTGAATTTTCTGGATGCGGTAGATAATGATTTTCGAATAAATCCGAACTCTTCCGCAGCTGGAATAGGAGACCTGGATGCCGCCTTATTAGTACCCTTTGATCTCCTTGGAAGAGAACGAAATACATCGCCCGCTGTAGGGGCATATCAGCCAGAACTTTAGCCTGGAAATTATATTTTTTCTTCATTTGTAAGAATATTCTTTCTTTTATACTGATTTTCAGTATATTAGCTACCAAAACCATATATATTCTAAGGGAAATATATAGTCCTTTCTCACAAAGGTTTATTACTTTTCCCACAATGTTCTGTCTATGGAGTACACATACACCATAATTGATGCAGACGCCACTTCCAATTTGCAACTACAGCACTATCTGGAAGATCATGGTGATTTTGTCTGTGTAGACAGGGTACTAGATAGCAGGGAAGGTATCAATGCTATCTTAAAACACTTACCGGATCTGGTATTTATTAATTTGAACGATTTGGCCATGGATTATTTCATGATGGTGTCTGAATTGCATCAATACATGAATGAACTCCCCTTGATCATTGGGATCGCGAAAAGCAAGGAATATGCCTATCACGCTATAAAAAATGGTTTTTATGATTATTGGCTGTTGCCCTATAATGAACTAGACATTCGGAAAACCCTGCTGCGGCTCAAAAAACAACACCCAAAAGAGGTAAGTTCTCATACCCTTTGCCTTAAATCATATAAAGATTTTCAATATCTCAATACAGACGAGATCCTGTATCTTCAGGCTGATAATAACGCGACCGATTTTATCATGAAAGACGGCAGTGTAATCAGTGCCTTTAAAACCTTAAAGACCTTTGAAAATTCCTTGCCAAAGAATTTTATTCGCGTGCATCAGAGTTATATCCTGAATATGGACTACGTCTCCAGGATCAACTATGGCAAAAGTATCTGTGCCTTAAAAACCGGCAAAAAGCAACTTCCCTTCTCCAAGACCTATAAAGACAATATAGACAGTCTTAAAAAGGTGCTCTCCAGGAACGCCATTTCTACCCTTAAATAATAAAATTCTCTCAAAAAGGCCAGGTTTCCTCACAGAGGTGATGGGTTTACTAAAACATTGGTTTTTATACAATATGCTTTGCGAACTCCGGCTAGTTTAGTAGCAAATAATTTAATCCACTAAAACGAACAACGATGAAAAAATTAGCCTGTATTTTTGCCATAGCCCTTTTAAGCTCTTCTATGTTTTCCTGCACCAACGATACTGCCGAAGACCAAAACCTCTACGAACAATCTACCGATGGGAATAGTCACGGTGGTTCAACAGGGCGTGACGGATAGTTAAAACAATATTTTATAATTGCTAAAGGAGTCTTAGGG
>NZ_JBATLB010000034.1:0-9184 GCF_049669965.1 Muriicola sp.
CTTTTAGTTGCCTTGAAAGGCTATAAAGTTCCTGAGATTTTTCCTCCAGTATTTTTTCGGCCTGAAGTCTTGCTTTTTTCTGGCGTTCCAATGCCTTTTTCAGCAATTCAACTTCCCTGTTATCCATGCTGGACGATATCAAATTTTACTTCTGTTCCGTCTTCTTTTAAAAGCTCATAGGAGATTTGAG
Source organism: Muriicola sp. (assembly GCF_049669965.1). Classification (NCBI taxonomy): domain Bacteria; kingdom Pseudomonadati; phylum Bacteroidota; class Flavobacteriia; order Flavobacteriales; family Flavobacteriaceae; genus Muriicola; species Muriicola sp. The sequence continues at coordinate 191 of NZ_JBATLB010000034.1, forward strand.
CGGTTTTGTTGAAGTGTGTAAATGTCTTTTCCATAAGTCCATGTGCCAGGCTATAGAGTCCGCGAGAAGATGAATATATCATGGACAGTGAGGTATCGCTTTTTTCAATCACCGTAAAGGTTGGAAGTGCTGCATCCGGATACAATTTTTTGACATGTACATGGATATGATCTTCAATGGAATACAATAGCCCTAGGGGCGAGTTATAACTCTGAATAACTTCCGGATGGGCTTTTCCCAAACTTTCAAAGAGATAAAGACCAAAAGTATGGAGCAGATCATTGGCCGGTAATTCAACTTCCTGACATAGATTAGTCAGCAATGCCACCATTTCATTGAACTCATAGGTCCCTACAGAAGTATAGATGCCATTAGAGGCCAATTCAGATTTTTCAATAATATTATCTACTACTTCGAGTCCGAAGCTAGCTTCAACCATTTCTAAAAACTCTGTAAAAATTATTCCTTTCATAAATTTGCAAACTAAAAATTGAATGTAGGAAAATTACGACTTTACGGAAAAAAAATGTTGTGAAAGCGCCTAATGAATTAGGCTTTCACTAGTTCATTGACCTCCCAATAAGCAATCACTTTTCGAATCTTATCTTCGTAGTCTTCGTATTTAAGGGGCTTAATTACATATCCTGCAATCCCAATTTTATAACATTCTTTCAGGTCCGTTCTATTCTCGGATGTTGTCAAAATGATTGTGGGCAGGTATTTCAGGGTAGGGTTGCTTTTCAGGATCTGTAGAAATTCTATCCCGTTCATTCGCGGCATATTAAGGTCTAAAAGAATAATATCGGGTATATTTTGGGGGTCTGTTAGAATTTTAAGGGCATCTTCACCGTTGTTGGCCTGAATGATGGTATGTTTTACCTGAAGTTTGGAAATTGTCCTGTCAAGCTTCATGGTTTCAATAGCATCGTCTTCTATAAAAAGTATTTTCATATCCTTCTTTTTTTATTAGAATGTTGTAAGGTCATACTTTAAAGCGATCTAATCGGGTAACTGCAGTTGAATGGAACTTTACCTTAGACGAATGGCGAAATCCTGTAGATAAGATTATTTTCAGTCCTATTGTGATAGAATCTTTCTATTTTTCCTTTAAAGGCGAGAATGAACTTAAAGCGGAAACCCCGTTTTAGAAGTTAAAATTTCTTTCAGTTCAGGGGTCGTTTTCGCATCAATTATATTTAGGGCCTTTACCTTACAGAGTTCTTCTACCATTTGAAGACCAGCGATGGTATTAGTTGCAATCCCTGTTACCAGGTCTGGTGAAAAGTTAAAAGCCTTCATGAGTCCATAGACGGCATATGGATCTGAGGCACTTAGAATGGTACATTTAATCTGGTCGCGGATTGCATTGATCGCCAGATCCCCGTTGTATGGTTCTAAAGGAGACGCGCCAATTTCAATGATGGCGATATCTGCCTTCTCTAACTCAATTCTGCTTGTTAATTGTGCTAATTTTTCTTGGAATAATTCCTTCTCACATATAGAGGAAGGAAGGCCCACATCAACAAAATCATACACCGCCATGGCACCAATATCCTTAATTGCCAGTATGTCTTTATAGCGCCCTGCTCCAGTCAGTTTGGCACCCACTACTTTATATCCTGCAGTTTTAAAAAGGTTCGCGACTATTCTTGCTGAGGTAGTTTTACCAGCAGACATAGAAGTACCAATAAAAAGTACCACCGGCGTTTTAAATGGAACAATTTCAATGGGTGTTACAAAGCTATCCATGGTAATTTTGGCCCCGTTTCTAACTACATGTCCTCCGTATTCAAGTTCCATCATTTGTGGCAGGAACACAGATTTTGATGTTAATTTGCCAAAGAGTCCGGCCCCAGTTAAAAGGTGAAACCTAAGGTCATCTGTAATTTTCTTCCAGGTGCCCGTAATTTCCAGGGTGGCAAAGCGTTCGCCAAATGCCCCAATGATACGCTCACCTCCAATTACCCCTCTCATCCTTCCACTTGGAAGCTCGAGAAGTAAGGAAGTACTTCCGGGATCTAGTATCTTTCCAACTACATAGTCCCCTGCTGCCCATTCGGATCTGTCTAATGCTTGCACTTCAAAGGCGTTATCCGCCAGGTCGGATATACGAGTAAGGGATGTAAAAATATAGGTAGGTGTCATTTTCCTTTTTTTAATTCATTGTCAACGGTATCGGATATAAGTAACTGAATTAATAAAGCAGTTCTTTCGGGTAATTTTTCAAGAATAATATGTTCGTAAGCCGCATGAGCGCCATCTCCTGTGGTTCCAAGGCCATCCAGGGTTGCTGTGAATTGGCTGGTTGTATTTCCGTCAGATCCGCCCCCGGCTATGCCCTGGTCTAAGTCTAACCCCATGAGCGAACCTTTGGCTTTTGCAAATTGCCATAGTTTTTGGTTGCGAGGGGTACGTTCCATGGGAGGCCGGCCTATTCCACCCTCTATTTTCAATTCGATATTGGGGATTGAAGGCTTTAGGCCGTATATTTTTTTTGTGATAGATTCTCCATCTTTTTGGTTGAGCACCCTTACATCTACAATCGCCTTACTTTCCGGGGCCACTACGTTGGGTGATATGCCCCCCTGGATCATTCCTATATTAACAGTAATTCCTTTTTCAAAATCATTCATTGCATACAATTGCTGTATCTGATGAGAAAGTTCAACGATGGCATTTACTCCTTTTCCGGGATCCAGACCGGCATGCGCGGCTTTGCCAATTGCGGTAATCGTGAAACGGCCCAAACCTTTCCTTGCGGTCTTTAATTTACCCTCCAAACCCAAAGGCGGTTCCAGGACAAAGGCCCTGTCAGAAATTTTTGCTAATCTTTGAATCATGCGTGTAGATTCTCTGCTACCAATCTCTTCATCCGAATTAATTAGAATAAGCGGGGTAAGGGCTACGGGTAATGATAATTCATTGATTGTTTTTAAAGCGAAAATGAGTTGTGTGAGGCCTGCTTTCATATCATAAACACCCGGCCCCGTCATAGTTCCATCCTTCATAGTAACGGGCATTTTCCGGAGGGTATGAAGATCCCAAACCGTATCGCAATGACCTATTACTAACTGGAATGGAGTGTTTTTCTGCCTAACAAGAGGCCTGGCATAAAGATAACCTCCGGTTTCTTTCCCTGAGACGTATTGAGTAAAATACCCCAGTTTATTTAGCTCAGCGCTCATTACTCCCAGAATTCTAGTCTGAGATTCCTGGTCCTTAGAAGGTGATTCGTGAAGCACCAGTGTCTTCAGGAAATCTGTCATTGTTTCCGGATTAGCATTGAGGTGTTTTACTATGTGATTAGCCAAATTCATTGACAATTACCTTTTAAAATCCTTTGGAAACGGAAAATTGTATGTTTCACTAATTTGGGCAAACCTGCCATTAGCAATGTACGCCAGTAGCGGATACTTCATAAGTTGCTGCTGTTCGTCATTTTCTGAAATTCTTAAATAATTGCGATGCACATGAGCAGCTCTTATTTTGCCGGTGATCATGCTATTTTCTTCAAATCCGTCAATGACCTTAAAGAGTTCACATTCCAGATATAAATAGGCATCTTTTATTAGAGGAATATCCATTGTTTTTGCCGAAACGGTTGCCAAAGCGCTTACGATGCCTTCCGACTTTGTAATTTCATCCCTTCTGGGTGATGCGGTTAAGGAAGTTGCCACAATTTGGCCAGGGATAGGGAAACTTACGGTGAATTCCCCCGTTTGTTTTACGTTTTGATAGGTGTGGTGCTTAGGTGTACATACAAAACCAAAATAATTCCCAAAACTCAGGGGCATGGCCATATGTTTGGGAGCAAGATCATAACCCTGCTTTTCTTTGGTCCCAATGATCACCAGAGGGGCGACCGTAAAAACCCGATCCCAAATAGGACTACTAATGTTTAAAGACACATAATTTTCTTGTAATTCCTTACTCATGTCTTCAAAATAATGAGGTTAAATTTTATTTATAATGATCTTTTACCAGTGCAATTAATTGATTATCGGTCATGCTGTCTGCCACCTGAACCGTTTTTATTTTGGCTGCCAAAAGCGGATATTGTTCCGACAATTCTTTTCTGAATTTATTCTTGACTTCGCCGGGGCCAAATACTGAGATTACATCAGCCTTGTTAATAATAGCTGCCAAATTTTTAAAAAATACTCTTAACTGGTGTTTTTCGCGTTCTAAATACCTACTGTCCTGAACAACGTCTTGTGGCCCCCATCTTGTTTTTGAACGAGACCCACCTTTTACATTAAAAGATTCCAATTCAGATTTCAGGGTGCTGAATTTCTCACTTTCCTTGTATAAAGTTACTATATACGCTTTTTCTTTATCGATCCATATTCCTACCTTTCTCATGGCCTTGAATTTTATGTTAGCAATGCATTTAGTGGTCATAACCACAGCATATGTTCAATGTACTATTTTAAAATGTTGAGACCTATGATAATTATCAGCCTGAAGGATTATTTGCTCATCGATTTGTCTCGGATTTTGGTTTGGAGCAATGGTCGGGGTTGAAGAGGACAAATATTGACAGTAATAAGTTTTATACTAAACAATACATTAGTATATTTGCCCGGCGAAAAAGAAGAGGTCGCGTAGCTCAGCTGGATAGAGCATCTGCCTTCTAAGCAGACGGTCACAGGTTCGAATCCTGTCGCGATCACTACAAGCACAAACCCTGCAACATTGTTGCAGGGTTTTTCATTTCAGTAGGCCAGTCAAAATTATTTGTTATGGCGGAAAGAAATGAAAAACGATAAAGCGCGAAGCGCTTTGCCGGTTTGTATTTGCAAAGGGGATTGCAAAGGATCAACGCAGTTAATCCTCATCCCTTAAAAGCGTCTTTTTTGATTTTCAGCACGGAGTGCTGTCAGGATCAACGCAGTTAATCCCTTACTATGAGGCTTTTTTGATATTCAGCATGCCTGCACGCCTTTGGCATGTAAACTTTCCTTAGGTAAAGGAGTCGATCAATGTCAGGTCAAGCGAAGTCGAGACCGGCAACGTAAGCACATCATATCTCGTTTTGTTTCACGAAGTACCTTCGTTCAACATACATGTTGAACTCGGTAATGCTCCATACCACAAAAAACCAGTTCTAAAAATACCAGGTCGAGGCTCCTCAAGCCTTCAGTATTAAAACCTGCCTAATACTGGGAGAACTATCGTATTGAAGCTAGTTATTTAAATTTTTAAGCTTTTCAAGCTTCCCTTTTATCATTTCTTTCCTAATTTGTCAGTAATTACACTATCATGAAATTTGTACTTGCACCTGATAAATACAAAGGTTCTCTGACTGGGCTCGAGATTTGCGAAGCCCTTGAAAATGGCCTGAGAAAGGTGTACCCGGATTGCGAAATCCTTAAAATGCCCATGGCAGACGGGGGCGATGGCACTATAGAGGTGGTGCGCTATTATCTAAATGCCGATACGGTAAATGTAACGGTAAACGATCCCTTATTCAGGCCCATAGATGCGTCCTACCTGTATTCCGGAATTACGAAAACTGCCTATATAGAAATGGCGGAAGCCTCCGGACTAAAAGTTCTAAAGGATCAAGAAAAAAACTGCATGGCAACCTCTACCTTAGGAACCGGGCAACTTATCGCAGACGCCGTTGACAGGGGGGCGAAAGAGATCATACTAGGCATAGGTGGTAGCGCCACCAACGACGCAGGAATGGGGATGGCCTCCGCCCTGGGTTTTTGCTTTTTGGACCGGCACGGAAAGAATCTCAGTCCCGTTGGTGCCAAGCTCGTACATGTTGCCAGGATAGATACTTCGGGAGTATTACCGGAATTAAAAAATATAGTGGTGAAGGTAGCCTGCGATGTTACCAATCCCTTTTATGGTCCAAACGGAGCGGCATATGTCTATGCCAGGCAGAAAGGGGCAACTGATGAAGAAATAGTCCGGTTAGATGAAGGGTTAAGAAATTTTGCTAAGATCCTGGAGGAACAATTTAAAGTTGATGTTCAGAATGTCGCCGGGGCAGGAGCTGCCGGAGGTTTGGGAGCGGCGGCAAAGGTTTTCCTAAAGGCGCAACTAACCTCAGGGATTGAATTGGTTAAGGAATTGGCGCAATTTGACACCAATATTAAAGATGCAGACTGGATCATCACCGGGGAAGGTAAACTAGACGATCAGACCCTATCAGGGAAGGCAATACAAGGGGTCTTGCAATCGGCTAAACAACAAGGAATTCCTGTGGCGGCTTTTTGTGGGGCCATCGATATCACCGAGAAAACAGCCAGTAAGTTAGGTCTGGCCTACACTGTAGCAATTTCTAAGGATATGCCCAATTTGGAGGAGGCAATGAAACATAGCTATAAGAATCTGGTTAGTGCGGCTACCGATTTTGCCAAAAAGGTGGATTCCTGATTTACCTCAATTCTATTATCAGTGAGAAATTAAAAAAAGCAGTCTCCTATGGATGTAACCTCTGATTTGTGCAATGAATTAGGTTTGTTGTATTTTTCCCAATAATTTCATTTCATCGAACGAGCGTAATACCTTTATCCTATTATGAAATACATCACTGTCTTGTCTTGGATAACTCTCTGCATTTCTTTATGCATATTTTCTTCCTGCATTGCACAAAAACAGCTTATCGAGGGGGAGGAACTGACCCTGGTAAGTGAGAAGCTGCAGTACTATTTATATTTTCCGGAAGATTATGATAAGGATTCAGAAACAGCCTTTCCTTTATTACTCTTTCTCCACGGTGGAGGCGAATCGGGGGATAGCCTTCCTGAGCTTAAAAAGAACGGTCCACCAAAAATGCTGGCTGAAGGAAAGCAATTTCCCTTTATGGTATTGGCGCCTCAAAACCCGCATAAAAAACAATGGTGGAACGTACGGGCCGTGATGCAGTTATTAGATACGATTGTAGCCCATAACCGGGTAGACCCCAAGCGTATCTATCTTACAGGACTTAGCAGGGGCGGGAGTGCTGCCTGGGAACTTGCCGTTCAGTATCCCGATAGATTTGCCGCGATGGCAGTGGTTTGTGGGATGACACCGCTACCCTATGCCTCCTGGATCAACAAAGACATGCCAATCTGGGTCTTTCATGGCACAGAGGACCAGTCTATACCATTTTCGGAATCTGAGGCCATGGTCAATGAGCTTAAACGAATTGGCCACAATGTTACGTTTACGGTCTACGAAGGTGTTGGGCACGATTCCTGGGTGCAGGCCTATCAAACCGAAGCTTTATACGAGTGGTTTATGGAACAACAACTAGATTAATCACCGGTGTAAGTTGTATTTTTGCTATTCCAACAGACTACGAACGCATGCATAGAATAGGTGTATTTACTGCAATTTATATTACTCTGGTCTCCTTATCTGTAGGGTGTAAACCTCAGGAAGGGAAGACCGAAGAGCAGGCTTTTAGCAATGCCCTTATACATGAGACCAGTCCCTATCTTTTGCAGCATGCCCACAATCCGGTAGATTGGGTGCCCTGGAGTGATAAGGCCCTGAAAGAGGCGCAAGCACAAGATAAATTAATTGTGGTGAGCATAGGATACTCTTCTTGCCATTGGTGCCATGTAATGGAGGAAGAAAGCTTTGAAAATACCGAAGTGGCCCGTCTGATGAATGAGAATTTTATCAGTATTAAAGTAGACAGGGAAGAGAGACCCGATGTAGATCAGGTGTACATGACAGCCGTTCAATTAATGACCGGGAGTGGGGGTTGGCCCTTAAATGTAATTTTACTTCCCAATGGCAAACCGCTCTACGGGGGCACCTACCATACCAAATCCCAATGGATGGATGTGCTTACAGAAGTAAACAAGAAATACAGGAACGATAAAAAAGGTGCCGAGGAATACGCCAATAAGGTGGCACAAGGCATTTCAGAAGTGAATTATATTCCTTCATCCATACCAGAATCAGACCTTCAACCGGAAATACTCACCCGGGCCCTAAGTAACTGGAAAACACTCTGGGATATGGAAGAGGGCGGCAACCTTGGAAAACAAAAATTCATCATCCCGGTAAATCTCATGTTTTTGCTAGAGTATGCTAAACTGACTGAAGACCTGGAAGCCGATGTATTTGTTGAAAATACCTTGAATAAGGTGCTTCAGGGGGGTATTTATGATCATATTGGAGGGGGATTTTTCCGCTATAGTACGGATCCCAAGTGGAAAGTTCCTCATTTTGAAAAAATGCTGTATGACAACGCCCAACTACTGAGTTTGTACTCAAAAGCTTATGCTGTTTACAAAGAACCAGCCTATAAACGGATAGTGCTGGAGACCATAGACTTTCTTAACAGAGAGATGAAGAATCCGGAAGGAGGCTATTACGCTGCCATAGATGCGGATAGTGAAGGAGAAGAAGGTGTCTACTATACCTGGCAGAAGGATGAATTACAGGCTTTGTTAGGCAATGAATATGATCTTTTTACTTCTTACTATTCTATAAAAAATTCAGCTGCCTGGGAGAAGAACAGATATGTATTACACAAAACAGAAACAGATAAAGATTTTGCAAAAAAGAATGAGATCACTGACGGTCAGCTTCAAACGTATTTAAAAAACTGGCAGTCAATATTACTGAAGCAAAGGCAAGAACGCATCCATCCCAGGGTAGATGACAAGATCATCACCTCATGGAACGCTTTGCTGATCAATGGCTTCCTGGATGCCTATAAGGCTTTTGGCAACCAGGAATTTCTGTCTGATGCCCAATCTACCTTTGAATTTCTGATCCAAAACGCCTATAAAGATTCTAAGCTTGTGCATTCTTATAAACTAAGGAGTACCCGTCAGGAAGGATTTCTGGAGGACTACGCTTTTTTGGCAAATGCCTCTCTGCAACTATATGAAATTACCCTGGACACTAAATATTTGGAGTTCTCTTCAGAATTAACCGAATATGCGCAAATCAATTTTGATGATCCGGAGTCGGATATGTTTCGGTACAATGAACAAGCAAGTCTTATTGCCAAGATCATAAAGACCGATGATG
>NZ_JBATLB010000035.1:0-1812 GCF_049669965.1 Muriicola sp.
TACGCTTATAATATGATCAACAAATTGCAATTGCAAGAGGGCGATAAGGTGCTAATTAACGGAGCCACCGGAGGAATTGGATCGGCTGCCATGCAATTACTAGGTTATTTGGGGATAGAACGCACAGCAGTGACCAATACTAAGAATATTTCTTTGGCTGCCTCATTGGGGGCATCGTATACGATAGATTGGGAACGCCAGGATTTTACCAAATCTGCTGACAAATATCAGGCTATCCTGGATACTTCAGGAAAAAGCACCTTTAAGGCATGCAAACCCATACTGGTAAATGGAGGAGCTTATATTTCCTCAGAACTTGGTCCCTGGTCCCAAAATTTGTTCTATTCATTATTAACGTACCTGTTCGGGAGTGTGCCATTTACAAAAGGGAAAAAGGTAAAATTTCCTTATCCCCCCGATATTATGAGAAGCATTCGTCTGTTAAAAAGTCTTATTGAAGAGCACCATTTCAGCCCTCTGATAGATCGCGTATATCCTTTTGAGGAGATACCAGAAGCGTTCCGGTATGTTGAAAAAGGACATAAGACAGGGAATGTAGTGATCTCATTGGAATAATTGAAATGGCTATATCCATGACCATGATCTAAATACGTACCCTTTTTATTAGGGATTGGCATATTAGGCACCTACATTGGCAAAAGGATCCTGAAATATATTCCTCAATCTAAGTTTAAAAAGCTCTCCCTGATTCTTATCTTAGTTATTGGACTTATTACGGTGATAAAACTATTACTTTAGAATAATAAAACGGAGTTGAGGATAACGCATTTATGGACCTACATTTGAATGTCTGAATAGCATAAATCTAATCAAAAAAAATATGAAGTTTAAAAGTATAGTTTGGCTATCTCTGCTTCTTGGTGTTAACATGACAATGGCTCAAGAGCCCAAAGAGATAGAGATCAAAACAGCAGTAAAAGACGTAACTGTTTTTATTGAAGGTGCCCAGATCACGAGAAAAAAAGCGGTTGATATTCCTGCCGGAACCAGTATTTTAAAGTTTACGGACCTGTCACCTTTTATCAATGGAAAGAGCCTTCAAGTAAAGGCAGATGGGAACGTCACAGTACTTTCCGTAAACCAGCAACAAAATTATTTGGAGGAACTGGGAAAATCCAAAGAGCTGCTGGACTTGGAAGCACAGCTACTGGAGGTGCAGGAAAAGATCAAAAAAGAACGAACCTATCTGGACATCCTGGCAGAGGAAATTGTCTTTCTGCAGGCCAATAAGGTGGTAGGCGGTAACCAGACCCTTACAGCGGCTACCTTAAAAAGTGCAGCCGACTACTACGGGCAGCAGCTTACTTCCTTGAAGTTAAAGGAGCTCGATCGGACAAAAACCCTTAACGATTTTTATGAGGAACAAACCAAGCTGCAGAATCAGATCAATACAATCACTGGAAAAAAAGAATATGCCAACGGAGAGGTCCTTGTAAAAATAGAGGCCAAAAGGGCTACGCGCTCTAACCTGGAATTGTCCTACGTGGTAAACAATGCAGGATGGTATCCGTCTTATGACATCCGTTCTACCAATGTCAATGAACCAATTTCCCTGGGGTATAAGGCCAATGTAAAGCAAGATACCAAGATAGACTGGAAAGATGTGAATCTTCGCTTGTCATCGGCCAATCCAAATATTTCTGGGACCGCTCCTGAATTACAAACCTATTTTCTGGATTACAATAGCAGACCTCCGGTGTATAATCGTTCGGTGGCTGAAGTTTCGGGGGTTGTTAGAGATCAGAATGGAGAATCATTGCCAGGGGCTATGGTGACAGTGGAGGGTAGTAC
>NZ_JBATLB010000036.1:0-2600 GCF_049669965.1 Muriicola sp.
GTCAGAAACAGGTCCTTTAAGTGCTAAGTGATCCATGGTAAGCACTTCCGTAAGCGGCCCTATATAAGAAAATCTTCCCATAGGTTAGTATACTTCAAATTCTTTATTAAATGGCGTTCGTAAGGAAAGCCCTTTCTTCTTACTCACCGAGTTTACTACCCGGATAATGGTTTTATCCTGTACCATTTGAATCCCTGCTTCTATATCATCTGCAAAGACCCTGTCCTGAGTGGCAAAAGACACCTTTTTCCTCACTTCCTGATGTACCATTTCCAAAAGCACACCACTTCTCAGAGGTTTTCTGAATTCAAAAGCCTGTGCCGCAGTAAGCAGTTCTATGGCCATTATTTTCTCAACATTTTCTATCACTTGCAGGGCTTTTCTGCCCGAAATTGAGCCCATGCTAACATGGTCTTCCTGTCCCAGGGAAGTAGGAATACTATCGGCGCTTGCCGGAAAGCACAAACCTTTATTTTCACTGGCAAGTGCCGCTGAGGTGTACTGTAAGATCATATAGCCGGAATTAATACCCGTCTGTTTCATTAATAATTTGGGGATACCAGGGCTATTGCCTTCCAGGGCCAGGTAGATACGGCGATCTGAAATATTTCCAAGTTCTGAGGCCGCCAGGCAGGCATAATCTAATGCCATTGCCAAAGGTTGTCCATGAAAATTCCCTCCGCTTATGGTAAGGTCTTTGTTAATAATCAACGGATTATCTGTGACGGAATTTAATTCAACCTCTAATAATTCCTTTAAATGTAACCAGGTATTTCTGGAAGCCCCATGCACCTGCGGAATACAACGCAGAGAATACGGATCCTGAACTCGTTCACAGTCTATATGATCTTCCATGATCTCTGAACCCTCCAGAAGTAATTGAATGCGTTTTGCCACATGTATGGTCCCTTTGTAAGGTCGCAAGGCATGCAGTTCCTTATAAAAAGGTTTGATAGAACCTTGAAGCCCTTCTACCATCATGGCCCCAATGACATCTGCATGGGCCAGACAATTGTGCAACCTGTCTGTTACCATTACAGCATGCGCTGTAATAAATTGGGTTCCGTTAATCAGGGCCAATCCTTCCTTTGGACCTAATTCGATGGCTTGTAATTTTGTTTCCTTAAAAAATTCTGCCCCGCTAAGGATCCTGTCCTTATATGCTACTTTTCCCAGCCCCAACAAGGGTAAAAAGAGATGCGACAAAGGAGCAAGGTCCCCGGAAGCACCCACAGAACCCTGTGAAGGGACTACAGGAATGGCATCGTGTTCTATGTGCCACAGGATACGATTCAGAGTAGTTTCCGAAATCCCGGAATATCCTCTGGATAATGAATGTACTTTGAGCACCAGCATTAACTTTGCGAGCTGATTAGCTATAGGTGCACCCACCCCTACACTATGGCTTTGTAAGATGTTTTTTTGAAGGATACGAGTTTCTTCTTTGGAGATACTGGTGGTGCAAAGTGGGCCAAAGCCCGTGTTTATGCCGTATACAGGCAGGCCTTTTTCAATAATTTCCTGAACAATAGCATGACTTTCACGGATCTTTTGCAAGGCTTGTTTGCTGATCTTTCCTTTAACCTCTCCATTTGCAAGGGAAAGTGCAATGCCGGCCGTTAAGTGATCTTCGCCAAATAAGAAGGGTTGTGGGGTAGCTACCATCTTGTGAAATATTTGATTACCCTAAATGTATTCATTAAGTTTGAGATTGGCTAGAAATTGACATTCTCAGTAAGTGTCGGTTCCGGCAATTCCTGTTAACCTTAAATATTTGCTATGATCTTTGAACTTATAAAACAACGCCGATCCGTATTTCCCGCTCAATACAACGGTAAACCCATTGCTAAGAAAGACCTTAAGAAAATCTTGGAGGCCGCCAACTGGGCACCCACTCATAAAAAGACAGAACCATGGCGATTTAAAGTATTATTGGGCGAATCCAAGGAAAAATTAGGGTTGTTCCTGTCCTATAAATATATGGATACAGAGGCAAAACCGAAAGAGATAAAAACGAGAAAGTTAATGGAAAACCCTAAAAAGGCAGCGGCTGTAATAGCTATTTGCATGCAGCGCGACCCGCTGGAAAGGCTGCCGGAATGGGAGGAGATAGCTGCCACGGCCATGGCTGTGCAAAACATGTGGTTGTGTTGTACTGAATTGGGAATAGGGAGTTATTGGAGCTCTCCCGGACTAATCCAATATATGGGTGAATTCTTCGATTTTCAACCCGGAGAAAAATGTTTAGGTTTTTTCTATTTGGGGTATTATGATGAAAAACTTGATGCTGGTATTAGAAGTGACATTGAAGATAAAACGGTATGGTTCGATTAAGGTATCCTTGTCAGTTTTAAGCTAATCAAAATAAGGGAACAGGGCCGCTTTGTATTCCCATGCCTTGGCAATAAAAAGACCAAAAAAGATGACTGTAACCACAAACTTTAAAAAGGTACCGGTAAGAAAACCAATAAAGGATCCAAAGGCGGCTTTAAAGGCCGATTTCTGATCTGCTTTATTCAATAATTCCCCCAGAAATGCTCCAATAAAAGGCCAGATAATGATGCCCAGTAACCCAAGGATGGGGAAGACAATAGCCACCA
>NZ_JBATLB010000037.1:0-2757 GCF_049669965.1 Muriicola sp.
TGATATAATTCTACCGGAAAATTTTAAAGGAACAGCTATTATAATAGACAATGCTGATTTTGGGCAAACTTTCGAAAAAAAGAATAGACGTGAACAAATAATATTCGATGAAAACGGAATTGCATTCTATCCAACTGAATTAGAAATGGACAGGTCAAAATTTAGAGTCTTTACCAAACAAAAAAATGGCGAATTAAAACAAATATTGTTGAGCTCGGAAACTACTGAAAAAAATACTCTTTTAGCTTACGGAGAAAGTAGTTTTGAAAAAACTGTTGAATCTGAAATCAAATATATTCCGTATGATTTTGTAAAAATTGGTGAGAATTTTGAAGAACAAAGTGAAGCCGAAAAAAGATGTGAATTGATTGAAAAAATAAAAGAAGGAAAATTAAAAACTGTGTACAACACCGTATATAAAAAATAGCGGTTTAAGTAATTAAACAAAAGAAAATCAATAAAATAAAGGTCGTTGTAAAACCTAAAAATTAGTACTATAAATCCGCTACTTTTCATATACAAGACCGTTGTGCATAATATTGACCCGTCCTGAAATATGTATACAAAAAACCAAATGTATATGTATAAAAATGATGGATATGTGAGACGTTACAGCGAGAGCTTTAAACTCAAAGTATTAGCAGAACTTACCAAAGGGAACCATTCCAAAAGACAAATTGCATTAACTTACGGGATACAATCCAGTACTATAAACGTATGGATCAAAAAGTATGATCGTAAAGATTTAATGAACACCCGTGTAACCGTGCAAACAGACGATGAACTAAGCCGTATCAAAGCCCTTCAGAAGGAGCTGAAACAATTAAAGGACCTTCTCATCAAAAAGGACCTGGAAAAGCTCGTTACGGACAGCTATCTTGAAGTAGCTGCCGAGAACCTGGGATATAAAGATGTTGAAGAATTAAAAAAAAACTTAAACATCGAGCCCTAATGAAAACGGCACCAAAAAACAGAAAGGATAGACAGTTCACTATCGATGCCATTTGTGATGCATTCTCTTTAAAAAGAGATGCCTATTATAAATTCCATAAACGCTATACCGCTAAAAAAGAAGTAGAACAAATCGTTGTCGGACTCGTTAGAAAAAGTAGAAGAACGCTACCCAGGGAAGGAACTAGAAAGCTGATGAAATCATTAAATCAAGACTTTCAAAAAAGGCACCTGAAAATAGGTAGAGATAGGCTGTTCCATATCTTGAGAGAAAACGGACTACTTGTCAGAAGAAAAAAATATTCTTCCAGGACAACAAATTCATACCACCGATTCTACAAGTACAATAACATCATTAAGGACCTTAAAATCGATAGGCCCGATCAAGTCTGGGCCTCCGACATAACATACATCAGGACCATTAACGGATTCTGTTACCTAGCATTGATTACCGACATGTATTCAAGGAAAATAGTCGGGTACGACCTAAGTGATAGTCTAGAACTTAATGGCTGCCTAAGAGCGCTGAACAAAGCCATATACCACGCCAAAAACACTAATGGACTTATTCACCACTCGGACAGGGGCATTCAATATTGCAGTAATGTTTACACTCAAATTTTAAAAAGAAAGAAAATAGAAATCAGTATGACCGAAGAAAACCATTGCTACGAAAACGCAATGGCAGAAAGGGTAAATGGAATACTAAAGGATGAATTTTATCTTGACCAAACCTTTACCAGCGTGGTGCAAGCTAAGAAAGCAACCAAAAACGCAATCAAATTATACAACTCTAAAAGATTGCATTTATCTTTAGATTACAGAACACCTAATTACGTGCATCAATATGCCGCTTAAAACTAATATTAATCTGTAGCCGTATTTTAGGACGTGACAGACCATATCTGCCGGTTATTCCAAGACCACTAAGTATGGCTATGCGTTCAACATTTTCCACCATTACAAAATCCGGAAATTCAGTTAAGATAAGTCCGTCAACATCATAAATAGCCGGGTATAAACCTATACCATTGGTTCTTAGATAGATCGTTGGTTTATTGAACTTCTCAGCAAATCTCTCCACACGAATCCCAGCAAAGCGATATTGTAGCGCAGAAGCCAAGTCTATACCACCGTAGATTAATTGAGATTTATCAATCATGCGCATTGAAAAATTAACAGCTTCTTTGTCTAACATCCCAAAGGCCGTTTGTATCAAGTTTTTATTGGAGTTATACTCCATTCTTAGTTGCTTCTGGCTTTTGATCCTTGTTTTTTTTACCACCACCTCATCTAATACGGTTACTCTCGCATTCATTTTAATATTCAGGACCGAGGTTACATCCTCTACGACAATCTCCATATCGGACAAGCCGGGATAGGAGAAGGTGATTAAGTCTCCAGGACTTGTCTGTAACTGGTACATTCCCTTGGCATCCGTTTTTACCACCTCGCCGGTTCTGTCTGATTGCACTTCAGCATTGATCAATGGGGTATCCATAGTGGTCACTTTGCCACGTATGGTAAGTTGTTTTTCCTGGGCTTGAATTGATAGGGTAGCAATTAAGAAAAGGAGTGAAAAAATGATTTGTTTCATAGCAAAAACTATAATGAATCTTTCAAAAACAGTCTAAAAATCTGACCTTCTCCCTTAAATATAGCAATTTTTTTACTATTTCACCGACAGTATTTGTAGCTGTTTGGTTTCATCCTGTTCTATGAAATGTACTACAATCTCTTCTGCGGTCTGGTCCGGGTATCCAAAATTTTGAAAAATGGTACATTTTAATACCAGCGGCTCTTTTT
>NZ_JBATLB010000038.1:0-1878 GCF_049669965.1 Muriicola sp.
ATCAGCAATGGGCCAATTTTAGGGTCCAAAGCCTTCAAATCCTTGCGGGAGCCACCTATAAAGTCCATTTTTAGTTTTAGCAGTTTGAAAGTCAGGTAGATAGGTCGTTTTTTATCAATAAAAATCACCTTATGCCCATAATTATCTACCCTTTGACGAACCAAACTGGTATTATTCATATCAAGACCCAGACTTTCGTTATTTTTATCCTGAGGACCATAAGGTACCATCCGGATGAAAAAGATCAATACATTTAGTATCATTGTGCTACTTCATTTTGGAATGTATACGGGGATATCCCAGAACCTGGTTGCTAACCCCAGTTTTGAGGACCATAAGGCCTGTCCGGTACGGCTGGGAAATTTTAATTCAGATGTAGTGGGTTGGAGTACCCCTACCAATGGCTCTACCGATTACTTTCACAGCTGTAGTGAGGCCATGGGAACACCAAAAAATTTTAATGGCACCCAGATCGCAGATTTTGGGGAGGGATATGCCGGGTTTTATTTATATGCCCCTAATGATTACAGGGAATACATGCAAGCAGAACTCCTAACTCCCTTAGAAAAAGGAGTAAGCTACGAATTGTCCTTTTTTGTGAGTCTGGCAGAACGCTCAGATTTTGCGATCAATGAGTTTGGGGTAGTATTTTCCGAACACCCCCTGAGTTTTGAGATCCATAAAGAATTATCAAAAATGCATTTGTATAAGGATACCGGTAATTCCTTTACTTATCTGGAGATCGGGTATTCACATTTCGCCAATGACACCAAAGATTGGATGTTGGTGTCTACCCCCTATGTTGCCGAAGGCAATGAACAATTTATGACTTTGGGGAATTTCAAAAACAATGCCCGTACACGTAAATTTCTATTTAATAAAGGCGCTAAACAGGGGGCCTATTACTATGTAGATATGGTCTCCCTTTCCAGAGCAAATTCTGAACCCTCCCATGCTATTGCCGATAGTTCGAAAGATAAAACGTCCTATAGCCTCAATACCACCCATCTTTTTGATCATGTACTCTTCGATTTCGATGAATACCAATTACTGGAGGCTGCCAAGACCTATTTAAAGCAGACCTATGATTTTTTGGAATCGGATCCAAGTTTACATATCGTGATCCACGGACATACCGACGCCGTTGGAACTGACGCCTATAATTTAAAATTATCTGATAGCCGATGTAAGGCAGTGGCCGACTATTTTATGACCCTCGGACTGTCAAAAGAACGGGTATCCTGGAAAGGTCATGGTGGAAGCCTGCCAATAGCTTCCAATGCTACTCCGGAAGGAAGACGTAAAAACAGACGTGTAGAATTTATTCTTACCAAGATAGAGTAGAGCTTCCTAATAGTCTGAATAGTCAGTAGGGTACAGCAGCAGAATATCGGCTTTACTTACATTATTATCGTAAAAAGGATCGTTGATCAATCCCTGCCATTCCGGCGAAGCAACAAATGCCTTCCACATAAGGTCTCTGGTCTCCATATCCTTAAAAGTGGTCATATACATAAGATTGGGCATCCGCGGTCCTGCGAGTACTTCTCCATAGAATACCGCATTAAATCCTAATCTCTGAAACAAGGCTACTTCACCTCCTTCGTTAAACATGTGAACTTTATTGATAAATAATGCCTCTGTGGGCGACTCATAACTTCTCAGTTCATAAACCCTGTCCGATCTATCCCCCTCAACCCTGGAAGCTTGGAGTGCTGGCATTTCTTTAAAGGCCTTGAGAAGTAGGGTCTCAATTCGGTCATAAGGAGGAGCGTCATGGGCCGCATTCAAAAATAGCGAATGGTTCTTCTGGAGTTCTTCATCCTTCTCTAAACTTTCTTTTATAAGATCGAGTGTGTTGGGTTGACTAATGGGATA
>NZ_JBATLB010000039.1:0-4897 GCF_049669965.1 Muriicola sp.
GCCATTTTGTTCTTCTTTAAAAAAGCCGATTTTCCTGCTTTGGAAAAAGCCACATCGTAGGAAAGAACATTATATCCCTTATCGGCCTCCAGATCAAAACCACTTACCTCAATGCCGTCCAGGGTCATAATCTTTGCTTCATATTTTCCTTTATTTTTTGAGTAGAATGCAACGTCTATTCCCGGGGTACTGGGTTCGGACCAGGAACTTCTGGCATTACCCCATCGACTCGAATGTTTTAGGGGAGGAATTTCGAAAACCAATAAGTCCATAGATAATTTTTCCGGAGTCAGTTCTTGTAGGTGTGCGATGTCTGCTCTAAAGATACTCCTGCCATGGGTTCCAACAACAAGATCTTTGGCCTCGGGCTGAATTACCAGATCGTGAACGGCCACGTTAGGGATGCCATTCTGGAACAATTCCCAACTTTCTCCCTGATTCATGGACACATAAAGACCATTATCTGTTCCCACAAACAAAAGGTCCTCATTGGCAGGATCTTCCAAAATAACATTTACTGGTGAAGCAGGAAGATTGGCTGCAATGTTGGTCCAGGTTTTCCCCATGTCCTCACTTTTGTATACATAAGGGGCAAAATCGTCCCATCTATACCCATTTAAGCTGGCATATACTCGCTCCTTTTTATGTTTGGAAGCTGCCACTCTGCTCACCCACATATCCTGAGGGAAGGAAGCTGATATATTTTTCCAACTGCCCCCTCCATCATCACTTACATGAATAAGCCCGTCATCACTACCTGTATACAAGAGGCCAAATTTAAAGGGAGATTCAGATATGGTGGCTAGGGTTCCATATGCCACATTTCCTTCTTTTCCTCCCTGGGTGAGATCTTCCGAAACAGCTTCCCAATCATCACCTTGATTCAGGGATCGATGTAATTTATTTCCTCCAAAATACAGAATGTCCTGATTATGGGACGAAAGTAAAATGGGTGTTTGCCAATTAAATCGATAGGGTTTTTCCCCCAATTCATGCTTTGGCTGAATGGAAGTTCTTTTGTCATTGGCGAGGTCTATCCTGTAGTAATTCCCGAATTGGAAACCGGTATAAACGATACTGGAATTCCTGGAATCTACCTGTACCTGCATCCCATCTCCCCCCATGATCGACTTCCAGGGATAGTGCCCGGAGGAGTGCCATCTGCTGTTCTCCTGTGCATTATGAGGCCCCATCCATACGCCGTTATCCTGCAGGCCACCATAAACGTTATATGGTTTTTCATGATCTACATTGATAGCATAAAACTGCCCTACTTCGGGAGAATTATTTTTGATCCAGTGAGCGCCGTCATCATAGGAGATATTAACACCCCCATCATTTCCATTGATAAGATGCCCCGGTTTAACGGGGTTTATCCAAAGAGCATGATGATCCGAATGTACATTGTCTCCATCAATAGCTTTAAAGGTCTTTCCCCCATCATCTGAGGCAATTAATGGCACACCGGCCAGATATATCTTCTCGGGATCATTGCGATCTACCCGTATTTGTGCGAAGTAATATCCATAACTGTAAAAAAGGTCATCGATGAAATTTTCATTTTGCTTTTTCCAGGTTTTTCCTGCATCATTACTGCGGTACACCTCCGCCCCAATCACAGGGGTATCGAATAAAAGAGAATTGGCGTCCTCCAGATAGGCTGCCAGATCATTTGGTTTAACTGCCCCGCTACGCACCATTTCCTTTATATTCTGAGCCTTGTATTTTTCCTGGAAATTATTGTCTTTCAAGAATTCATCTAGTTGTATATCCTTTAGATTCAGGAAGGTTTCCACGGACATTGACTTAAAATCTTCTTTGGTAAGTCCCTCTTTTTCGTCTTTTTCCTTATCAGCTTTGACCCTGCGATACTGATTATCGTGTACTACATATACAATATTATTATCATAGACCGCCAGGCCTATTCGGCCCACCCCTTCCCCCGTAGGAAAACCACTGTTGGGCCCTGAGATCAGTTTCCAGCTATTCCCGGCGTCTGTACTTTTGTAAATGCCAGATCCGGAACCATTTCCTTCAAAATTCCACGCCTTTCTGTCCTTCTCCCAGGCAGCTGCATATTGAATGTTAAAATCATTAGGGGAAACAGCAAGGTCTATGATGCCGGTCTTCTCATTCACAAATAAGGTTTGCTTCCAGGTCTTTCCTCCATCAGTAGTTTTGTAAACCCCTCGTTCGGCATTGGAGGAATAGAGATGCCCTGTGACTCCAACCACTACTTCATCTGCATTTGCAGGATTCAGGACGATCCGGCCAATATGATGTGAATCTTCCAGGCCCAGATGTTGCCAGCTGGCTCCTTTATCGGTCGACTTTAGCATGCCTATCCCTGCATAGGAAGAACGCGAACTATTATTTTCACCTGTACCCACCCAAATAGTTCCGCTTCTCCAATGAACGGCTATATCGCCAACATTCTGAGTAGCTGTTTCATCTAAAATAGGCGTAAAAGAGGTGCCATTATTCGCAGTGTGCCACAGACCACCGGAAGCGTATCCCACATAGAATTCCGTGGGGTCGTCCGGGTTAACTTCTATATCTACCACCCGGCCGCTCATTACGGTTGGGCCAATATTTTTAAATGGAATGTTCTTTACCAGGGAGGTATTGCTCATCTTCTCCTTTACCTCAAGCCCGTTCATCAACTTCGCAGATGAGGTGGCAGCAGGTTGTGCTTTGAGAATGAGTACGCTCAGAAAGAAAAACAGGGATATTTTGAGTTGCATGATAAGATATTTAATTTTTTGGAAGGTATGAATTTGGCCGACTTATGGCAAGTACCTTTTAAAAGATATGCGAGTAAATAGTTACTTTTGGGGAAACACCAGATCCAAATGAAATACGATCCTATCAAGTCCTCACTTTTTGTAAAAAACCGCAAAAAATTTATGGCCCAGATGAAGCCAAAGAGTATTGCTGTTTTCAATTCCAATGACATCTACCCTATCAGTGCAGACAGCACCATGCCTTTTCAGCAACACCGTGATATTTTTTATCTGAGCGGCGTAGACCAGGAGGAGTCTATTTTATTGCTTTTTCCGGATGCCATCAATAAAGAACAACGCGAAGTATTATTTGTAAGGGAGACCAACGATCATATTGCTGTGTGGGAAGGTGAAAAACTGTCTAAAGAACAAGGAACCAGGGTATCCGGGATTCAGAATGTGCAATGGCTGGGCAATTTCGATAAACTTTTCTTTGAACTGATGACCGAGGCAGACACCATTTATTTTAATACCAATGAGCATTACCGCCAGTCCGTAGAAACCCAGACCCGGGAAGACCGGTTTATCCTGAAATGCAAAGAAAAGTTCCCGGCTCATAGCTGGGCAAAGAGCAACCCTATTTTACAGGAAATCCGTGCGGTAAAAGAACCTGAGGAAATAGCGCTGATGCAACAGGCCTGCAATATCACCGAAAAAGGGTTTAGAAGAATATTGGGATTCACAAAACCGGGCGTTTGGGAATACGAGATAGAAGCAGAATTCTTGCACGAATTTATCCGTAATCGATCCAAAGGATTTGCCTATACCCCCATCGTAGCTTCCGGGAATAATGCGAATGTGCTGCACTATGTGGTAAACAACCAACAATGCATGTCTGGCGATCTTATCCTTCTGGACGTAGGCGCAGAATATGCCAATTATTCTAGTGATATGACCAGGACCATTCCTGTAAATGGCAAGTTCAGTAAACGGCAACGAGAGGTGTATGAGGCCGTACTCCGGGTAAAAAATGAGGCCACCAGGATGTTAGTTCCCGGCACCCTATGGGCAGAATACCACAAGGAGGTAGGAAAGATCATGACCTCAGAATTATTGGGATTAGGGTTGCTAGACAAGGCAGACGTTGCGAATGAAAACAAGGATTGGCCGGCCTACAAGAAATACTTTATGCACGGAACCAGCCATCATATTGGGCTGGATACGCATGACTATGGCCCCTTGAAAACTCCTATGAAAGCCAATATGGTATTTACGGTAGAACCCGGCATCTATATCCCTGCAGAAAAATTTGGCATTCGGCTGGAAGACGATGTGATCATACAGCAAAAAGGGGAGCCCTTCAATTTAATGAAGAATATTCCCATTGAAGCGGATGAAATTGAAAACCTAATGCAAAACACGCTTTAAGAATAGCGATTAAAATAATTAATACTTTAGCTTTGAAGCAACCATATATGCTGATAACCTAAGTGTAATGTACGGCACGGCGAAACTTAGTTCTAAGCAGAAGAAAATAATCCTTTATACCATTTTTGGATGGATTATTATTTCTATTGGAATTGTTGGACTCGGGTTAACGGGGAACGAAATCAGAACATCCTCATCGCATCTTGAGATCAGTGGGTTATATGGCGAAACAATTACTCTAAATGACTTAGAATCAATTGAACTTGTTGAACAAAGACCAGTCATGTCCAGGCGGATTCATGGATTCTCAATGGGTTACCGAAAAAAAGGTATTTTTAAAAACCAGGATGGGGAAAGGATCAAATTATTAATAAACACCAAGTATCGACCCTTTATCCTGATCAAAAAAGAATCTGGACAAAACATTTATTTTTCTTCTGATGCCAGATCAAACGAAGACATATTCAAGGAGTTAAAAAGTTCCTATCCTACGAAAGTTAAAATTGGATTTCCTTAAAATTTTTAAGACGGAGGTCCGCTAACTTTAAACTCTTATTCGGTGCTTATTCTTTTACTTTGGAAAAAAGGAATAAGTTAGTTACGATTAACGTGAGTAGTGACGGCAATATCCAACCCATTTGTTTGGAGCTCAGCGGGATGTATTGATTGATAAATTGTAAGCTTTCAGAAAACCCAATGCTCGAGAGAAAATCCGGAATACTGAACAGTATGGTGGCGATCACTAC
>NZ_JBATLB010000040.1:0-15318 GCF_049669965.1 Muriicola sp.
GTATATATTGTGTACAACGGCTTTGGCTATGATTGCGGCGCGGCGATGGGGACGAAGCTAGCGGAGGATCTAACGGCTTTGTCGTTAGAAATTCGCGCTGGCAAAGCGAGCCCTGGCCTTTCAACCATTGAAGCCAAATTTAGTTTAATTTAAATGTAGGAAATTTCAATTAAGCAGGAAAGCAGCGATGAATTATAGCCGATGTTAGCTACAGTTTTTGTTTTTTATCAGTTTGTCAATTCGTCTTTTATTTTCCTGTTGTAATAATGAAGGATATAAATTCATTAAAATATTAGGAATCATTATTGTAAGTCCGAACACGATACTTACGCTGAAACTTTTAGTTATAGCAAAAATTGTTACAAAAAGAAATCCGATTAAATGACTTATTTCAGAAAGAGTCATTTCATTTCGTATTATGGTCAAATCAACCTTTTTGTTTTCTACCTTAATTTTCTGATTGAAAAATTTAAAAAAAGTTTTTTTCACAATCCACCTAAAATATTCGATTCCGATATTTTTATTCAGAGCTTTACTTTCAATAAAATTCAAATTTGACAGTTTTTTATAAATGTTTTACAACTTGTTATATGTGTATAAAAATAGCTATTTATCCCTTAAATCTTCCGGATAAGGATATTTTAGTGGGATGCTTATCGGGTTCCAGAAATTGAAGTACGGCTTCGTCTAGTGGACTTCGGATCTGTAAAAGATCCTTTTTAGCAATGTGGGTATAGATCATGGTGGTTTCTGGCTTGGCATGTCCCAGTAGTTCCTGAACATGCCGCAAACCAACGCCGTTTTCTATTAAGTGGGTGGCATAAGAATGGCGCAAGGTATGTGGTGTAACCTGTTTTTTGATGCCGGCCTTAAAACAAGATCTCCTCAGGAAATTGCGAACGCTTCCGGCACTGTACATATCACCTGCGTTACCCTCCAGCATAAAGTGCCTCGGACGATAAGTTTGCAGATAGTTTTGCAATAGTGGCAAGATGCTTTCCGCCAGTATTACATACCGATCTTTCCTTCCTTTTCCTCTTTCTATTCGTACTTGCCTCCGGTCTATATCTATGTCTGCCTTCCGTAAATGAATTAATTCGCTAATTCGTAAACCTGCAGAATAGATCAGGGCAAGCGCCAAACGGTGTTTTAGGTTGGCGGTGTGTCTCAGCAAGGAAATAACTTCCTGCTGGCTCAGAACTACAGGCAACCGATTTTGCTTTGAAGGCCGTTTTAAAGAAGTTACTTCAATACCGCTTATATTAAATCGTTCAGCAAAATGTTTGATGGCACTGATCAATTGTCGGTGACTACTAATACTATACCCTTTGTCTGAAACCAGTTGTTCTACAAAACGCTGTACTACGGGATTGTCTATCGCAGCTGGCCGTTTCTCTTTTAAAAACAACAAGAAAGCTACAATAAAATGTCCATAGACGGCAACCGTATTTGGGCTATGCCTTAACCCTTGAAGGTATACCTTGTATTCCTTATAAATTTCCAGATACCGGCCTTCTAATAATTCAATTAATGATTTCCGCGGCTCCCTCTTTTTGTATTTGGAAATGGTCTTGAGACCGTTTAGTTGTTGATAGTCAACAAAAAAATTCCGTTCTCGTAAATAGGCATAAAACTCAAGAAAAAGTACTTGATTGTAGGGCAGATAAAAGCATTGGTGCGTTCGGCTCCAACGAATCTTGGGAAACTTTTTTATATGGTCATTAACCTCTTCGGAATAAGGAAAATCTACCTTTATTTGCCGCCTTCCCCGATGTACAAATGAAGATAACCGTACCTTGATCATTCGTTTTGTCTGTAGAGAGAAAGATACTACCCCAGCCTGCAATTTGTGTGCATGTAGGCACGGTAAGCCATTATTGCTCAGAGTTAGTATCACTCAACTTCTTGCCGATACCTGTTCTTTGCTGTTAATTCAACTTTGTTCAGAAACAGGATTGCTTCCCTGCCTGGGTCCAAAAGAGGCATTGCAATGAAAGTTGTATACTTCCTTTTATATAATTACTGGAATTTGGAATTTGGAATTTGGAATTTGGAATTTGGAATTTGGAATTTGGAATTTGTTTTTTGTGTTTTTGGCCCGGTGCTGAATTCATTTCCTCGCTTCGCTCGTTGTTTCTTTAGGCCTACAAAGGTTGGCAGTTTTGTAAAAGTAATCTTGGATTTGATATTTAGTTATACGAACTATCCAAATGTTCCAGGATTAACTTCGTCCCGATAGCTATCGGGACTCGTTGTTCCTTTGTTCCCGATCCTGCAAAAACTACAAAGCTCATTGCCTAGCGGCAATTGCTTTTTTCATTTCTCACGCCTTTACCAAGCTAGCTTGGTACGTTGTTTAAAATGAAAAAAGCCCATTCTTGCGAATGAGCTTTTTGAGTTTGATGTGGTACCTCCAGGAATCGAACCAGGGACACACGGATTTTCAGTCCGTTGCTCTACCAACTGAGCTAAGGTACCAGTATTTCAATTTTTCTTTGATCGCAATTCCCAAAACTATTTAGGGACACACGTCCCGATAGCTATCGGGATCAGTCCGTTGCTCTACCTCCCGATAACTATACGGGAGAGCTAAGGTACCATTTAAAGGTCTGCACCCGCCGAAGCCTTGGGCGTAGGCGGGGGCAAATATAAATTCAAATTTAGGAACTACCAATAAAAAAGGAAAAAAAGGAGATTCTTTTTTGCCAATTTTTAATCTTTGCAGTATGAACGTTGTCATAGACGCAGGGAATACTTCCATTAAGTTGGCGGTGTTCAGAAAAAAGGAACTTTTATTTCTAACGAGTACGGACAGGCCGGGCTTTCCAAAAGCGGTAAAGGATGTATTTTCCAAGTTTCCGGAAATTACACATGCGCTGGTAGCCTCCGTTGGGTCGCTTTCCAAAAAGGAAATCAACGTCCTGGCTATCTTTTGTAAGGTACAACTCCTTACTGCAGTGGCTTCAGTGCCCTTTAAGAATTCCTATGCAAGTCCCCAAACCTTAGGGGTAGACCGTATTGCGCTGGCTACCGCAGCCTTTTATAAATATCCTCATACCAACACCTTGGTAATAGACGCTGGCACCTGTATTACCTATGACCTTATCAATGACAGAGGGGAATACTGTGGGGGCGCCATCTCCCCGGGCCTGCTCATGCGCTACAGAGCGCTGCACCAGCATACGGCCAAACTACCTTTGTTAGATCCCAGTCCGTTTGTAGAACTCATTGGGAATACCACCGAGAAGAGCATGCACAGCGGGGTTATCAATGGTATTTCCCAGGAGATAGACGGGGTTATTTCTCAGTACCATACCCGATTCGAACATTTAACAGTTATTTTAACAGGGGGAGACGGTCAATTTTTGTCCAATCGGTTAAAAAATACCATATTTGCCCATTCAAATTTTCTCCTGGAGGGCTTGAATTATTTGCTCGAATACAACAAACACTAGATGATCAGAAAAATTGGTTTTATTGTAATATGCCTTGCAGCATGTAGCCTGCACGCACAAAATGGAACAGTATCTCCATATTCTTACTTCGGCATAGGCGATCTCAGGTCCGGGAGCACCATAGAAAACCAAATGATGGGTGGCCTTAGTCTTTATACAGACAGTATCCACCTTACCCTAAAAAATCCTGCAGGGTACGGAAAATTGCGACTTACAACCTATACCGCAGGGCTAAGTCACAGGGAAATATCGCTTAACAGTTTTACCGATCAGGAAAAGACATCCGTGACCAATATGGAATATCTGGCTATAGGATTTCCTTTGGGGCCAAAGATCGGTGCAGGTTTAGGCCTTAGGCCTTTTTCTTCCGTGGGATATGACGTTTTGCAAAACACCCTGGACCCCAGTGGAAATGATGTTACCAATCTTTACTCCGGATCCGGAGGCATCAATCAGGTTTTTCTCTCTGTTGGATTTGAATTGGCTAAGGACCTGAATTTGGGGGCAACGATGAATTTTAATTTCGGGACCCTGGAAAGTGAAAAAATTCAACGGATAGACGGACTTCAGTTTGGCACAAGAGAAACTCAGGGATCCAAAATAAACGGATGGGATTTTGTCTATGGTCTCACCTATTCGCCTACCATTAAGGATAAATATACCCTCTATACCTCTGCCGTGGTCAATACCCAGATAAACCTCCTTTCAGAGAACACCCAGACCTTCGGGTCTTTCTCACAGGCAAACGGGAGTACCATAGAAGAAATAAATGTAAACCTGCAGGAACAGGGCTTGGCGAACACCGAGTTGAAGATTCCTACCATTGCCACCTTTGGCCTTGGTTTTGGCGAAGAGAAAAAGTGGTTCATGGGGGCAGAATACAGTTTTCAACAGCTGAGTACTTTTGAAAACCGATTCTTACAAATTCAAAATCAGGAATACAAAGATGCCAGTTCTTATGCCCTTGGAGCTCATTTCATTCCAGACTATACCTCTTTTGGAAGTTTACTTAAACGAGTGACGTACAGGGCTGGAATTAGATACGACATGACCGGGATTGTGGTTAATGACAAAGAGATAGATAACTTTGGCATAACTTTTGGTCTAGGGTTACCATTGGGAGGTAGTTTCTCTAATCTCAACCTTGGATTTGAATGGGGGAAAAGAGGGACCACCGCAGCAGATCTGATTGAGGAAAAATACTTTAGGGTCAACATAGGACTCTCTTTCAACGACAGATGGTTCCAAAAAAGAAAAATAAATTGATAAAAAATTAGTACATTAACCGCTTTAAAACGTAACACAATGAAAAAGGAACTTTACTTGATGATGATTGCCTTAGTTGGCTTCACAGGCATGAGTTTGGGACAGGGACAAAATCCTGAATGTATGACCAACCTTTCCATTTACGCAGAGCATGCTAAAGTTAAGAATTACGATGCGGCTTACGGCCCATGGAAAATGGTTTATGAAGCTTGCCCTGATATCAACAAAGCAAACTTCTCCTATGGGGAAAGGATATTGATGGATAAGATCGAGAAAAGCAGTGGGGCAGAAAAAGATGCTTTTATCAAAGAGCTGCTTAAAGTATATGAAGACAGTAATAAATACTTCCCTGAGAGTTTTACCCCTGGAATGGTAGCGATCGATAAGGTGTTATTAATGTATGACAATAAGATGGCTTCAGACGATGATATCTTTTCTATGTTAGACAAAGCATTTAAGGAAGACAAGGAAAATTTTAAGAACCCGAAAGCATTATATCTTTATTTCTCAAGTCTGGTAGACTTATACAGTGCCAATAAGAAGGAATTACAAGACGTTTTTGATACCTATGATGATGTTACTGAAAAGATCGAGGATGAGAACAGCCAGTTAACAGACGTCATCAACAAATTACTTCCTAAGGAAGATGCAGGCACCCTTACGTCGAAAGAAAAAAGAAGCTTGAGAGTGGCTACCACGAATTCTGAATCCTATGGTAAAATTGCCGGGAGCGTAGATTCTAAATTGGGAGCACTTGCAGATTGTGAAAACCTGATTCCACTTTATGAAAGGAGTTATGATGCCAAAAAAGGAGATGTTACCTGGGTAAAAAGAGCGGTAGGAAGAATGTTCAGTAAAGAGTGTACTGACGATCCTATGTTTAAAAAACTCTATGAAGCTCAATTGGCGCTAGATCCATCAGCAGACGCATATGTATACGGAGGAACGCTGAAACAAAAAGCCGGAGATAACAGCGCAGCTATTGCCGACTTTAACAAGGCGCTTGATTTGGAAACAAATTCAAGGAAGAAATCTAATATCGCCTACAAGATCGCAACCAGCTATAGAAGAAGTAACAGGTCTACTTCCAGAAGCTATGCATTGAAGGCCATTGATGCCAACCCTTCAAATGGAAATGCCTATTTACTGATTGCCAGTTTGTACGCTGCCAGTGCCAATGATTGTGGGGATACCCCATTCGAAAAACGCGCCATGTACTGGAAGGCAGCCGATATGGCTCGCAAGGCGGGTAGAGTAGATCCGGCTTTAAGCGGCAGGGCAAGTCAGGCTGCAGCAAGTTATGAGGCCAAAGCACCCTCAAAGACAGATCTCTTTAATTCTGGCATGGCCGGAAAAACCCTGAGTTTTAAATGTTGGGTAGGCGGCAGTATTACCGTCCCCAGTTTATAAGTATGAAACCCTTGGGTAAAAAAATACCAATCTCAATTGCCATGGTTTTAACCGTGGCAATCTTTTTTTATAGCTGCCAGGATACCTATCAGCGTGTGGGAGACGAAAAAAAAATTGAGGTCTATCCTCAGGGTGTGGCACAAGATTTTGAGCTCACCTATACAGAAACCACAGAGGAACTGGAAAGTGAAGATGAGGGAAATTCCAGGGTGATCGCTATATTAAAGAGCCCCCTCAGTGAGGATTATGACAACATGCTTTTTAAGTACAGAACGTTCCCCAATGGCCTGGAAGTAGAATACTTTGATGCAGATAATAAAAAAAGTACGATAAAGGCAGACTTCGGGATCATTTATTCCCAAACCGATATCATAGACCTGCGGGGAAATGTGGTAATCGAAACACACGACGGGAAAAAGTTAGAGACCCCCCAACTCTATTGGGACAGAAACGAAGAGTGGATCTTTACACAAGAAAAATTTAAATATACAAATCCGGAAGAAGGTAGTATTATGGATGGGGAGGGCATGGATTTTAACCGTGATTTTAGTATTTTAAAAGCTCATAAAACCAATGGATTAATGACCATAAAGGAAAACGAATCATGATCAAGTTATTGCGATTTACAGAATACCTGTATCTAATAGTTGCCATCGTTTCAATCTATAAGATTGGAGATCTTTGGGAAACAAACCAGGAAGGAACTTATATATTCATCTTCTTTGCCATTGTTTCTATAGGGATGTTCATCTTCCGCCGCAATTATAGGAGGAAATTTGAAAAAAGGAAGAAGGAAAACCAATCGTAATTGTGGATACACCTATCTTAATCATTATTCTGTGCCTGATACTATCCGCCTTTTTTTCAGGGATGGAGATTGCATTTGTTTCTGCCAATAAGATCCATATTGAAATTGAGAAGAAACAAGCCGGCTTTTTAGCCAAAGTACTGGCCAAGCTTACACATAAACCCTCCAAGTTTATTGCCACCATGCTTATCGGGAACAATATAGCCCTGGTGGTCTATGGGTTTTATATGGGCGATCTTCTGATGAACTGGTTTCAGAGTATGCTGCCCTCACCCTATGGCTTTGTGCAAATATGGCTCACAGATTTTAGTCTGCTTACCCAAACCATCATTTCAACCATCATCATATTGGTTACGGCGGAGTTTCTGCCAAAAGTATTTTTTCAGATATACGCCAATACCCTGCTAAAGATCCTGGCAATACCCGCCTATTTATTCTATGCACTATTTTCCTTCGTCTCAGATTTTATTATAAAAATAACCAACTTAATTCTGCGCACCTTGTTTAAAACAGATGGGGATGAAGTGCAACTGGCCTTCAGTAAATTAGAATTAGGGGATTATATCACAGAACAGATGGAGGCCCTGGAAGAGGAAGATAATGTAGATTCTGAGATACAGATCTTTCAGAATGCGCTCGAGTTTTCGGCCGTTAAGGCCAGAGAAGTGATGGTGCCCAGAACAGAAATAACAGCTGTAGAATTACACGAAACCCCCAAGAGCCTGGCAAAGCTTTTTACAGAGACCGGCTATTCCAAGATCCTGGTTTATAAAGACACCATAGACAATATAATTGGGTATGTGCATTCTTACGAGCTTTTTAAGAAACCAAAGACCATTAAAAGTATTTTACTGCCGGTAGAATTTGTACCGGAAACCATGCTTATCCACGAGATCCTTAAAATTCTTACCAAAAAACGGAAGAGTATGGCCGTGGTTTTAGATGAATACGGGGGTACCTCCGGGGTGATGACCGTAGAAGATATTGTGGAAGAATTATTTGGTGAGATCGAAGATGAACACGATAGTACAGACCTTATTGAAGAACAAACCAGTGATACCACCTATACATTCTCTGCCAGGCTGGAGGTAGATTATATCAACGAAACCTATAAATTGGAATTGCCCGACACCGAAGAATTTGAAACCCTGGGTGGTCTGCTTGTGCATGAAACAGGGGAGATTCCGGAGAAAGGTGCGGAAATAAAAATCGGGGATTACCTATTTACCGTCCTGGAAGTTTCGAGCACAAAAATAGATTTAGTGACTCTGGAAGTATCAGATAACGACTAAGCAAACACTTGGGTGCAGATAGCGGTCTTTTCGTTTTTATTATTTAAGGGAAAATGGTAATTTCGCCCACTGATTTTAAACAATCTAGATAAATGGCAATTTTAGAAAATATTCGGAAGCGAACTACAGTATTGATCCTTATCATAGGTCTGGCATTATTTGCCTTTGTAATTTCTGGGATCTTTACCAGTAATGGGTTCTCTGGTGGCAAAGTGGGCTCTTCTGTAGGAGAGATCAACGGGCAGGAAATTCCTATTGATATGTTCCGAAAAAAGATAGAACGCGCTTCTAGGAATAGCGGCCCAAATGCATCCTCAATGCAGCTGGTGAATAGTATTTGGAACCAGATAGAACGCAGTACCCTGCTCGATCAACAGATCGCTTCACTGGGGATCGATATAGAACAGGATCAGATCATTGAAGTGATCAAGAATAGTCCGGGTCTGGCTCAGAACCCGCAATTTGTTGATGAAAACGGCCTATTCGATGAAAGGAAATTCAGAGACTTTATCCTGGAATTAAAGCTTAACGCACCCACCCAATACGAGGACTGGTTGCAGGATGAGGAGGCCATTATAGAAAGTGCCAAGCAACAGGTGTACTTTAACCTTATCCGTTCCGGAATGGGTGCTACCTTAAAAGAAGGAGAGTTAGACTACAAGCTGGCCAATGACAAGGCAGACATACGCTATGTGCGTGTGCCCTATACTTCAATCCCAGACAGCACTATCGTGATCACTAAAAGTGAGATTGAGGCGTATATTAAGAAAAATGAAAAGAAATACACCCAGGAAACTTCCAGGGATATCCAATTTGTGTATTTCGAAGAAGCACCTTCAGCGGAAGACCTGGAAGCCACCAAAACTTCTATTACAAAGCTTTTGGATGATACACAGGAATATTTTGCAGACAGGGATACCACAATAACAGTGAGGGGTTTCAGAAATACCACAGATGTGGAGGCCTTCCTTGATAGGAATTCTGATACCAAATACGATACAATATTTAAGGCTCTGGGCCAACTACCTTCCGCCTTTGCAGATTCCCTAATGCAACTGAAGGTAGGAGATGTTTTTGGACCTTACCGAGATGGGGACGTATTTAAAATTTCCCGGATGATGGCCAAAAAACCCAACGGTTCTGTAAAGGCCAGTCATATCCTGATTACCTATGAAGGTGCAGAACGCGCCAATCCTGAAGTTACCAGAACTAAGGAACAAGCTGAAACAAAGGCCAAGGAAGTTTTGGCCTCTGCAGTAAAGGATGATGCCGTTTTTGCTCAACTCGCAAGAGATAACTCAGACGGACCTTCGGCTCCCAGGGGCGGAGATCTTGGGTATTTCGAGGAAGGGATCATGACACCTAAATTCAACGATTTTGCCTTCGGAAATCCGGTAGGCTACATCGGACTTGTGGAAACCGAATTTGGATACCATATAGTAAAGGTAGATGATAAGCGAGACCTGGTGCAACTTGCTACCCTTACCAGGGATATAGAACCTTCGGATGAAACCATCAATACACTCTTTACAGATGCCACAAAGTTCGAGATGGCAGCCGTAGATTCTAAAAAGAGCCTCAATGAGATCGCCAAAGAAAACGACTATGTAGTTAGACCGGTAAATAAATTAATGGCTATGGATGAGAATTTGCCAGGCCTCGGAGCCCAGCGAAGAATCGTACAATGGGCTTTTGCGGAAGACACCGAATTAGGGGATATTAAGCGATTTGATGTTAATAACGGCTATGCAGTGGTGCAGTTAACAGCTACCTATAAAAAAGGATTAATGGATGTTGAGGATGCTTCCGTAACAGTGCTTCCAATACTTCGAAAGAAAAAGAAAGCCGAAAAGATCAAAGCGGCCAATACCGGTAAATCCCTGGCGGACATGGCTTCATCTAATAATACGAACGTATCAACGGCTACGGCTCTTACGGTTAAAACTCCAACTATTCCGGGGGCCGGAAGAGAACCTTTGGTAGTAGGAACGGCTTTTTCAATGAATACAGGAGACACTTCCAAACTTATTGAAGGAGAGTCTGGGGTATTCATGTTTGAAGTTACTAATAAGGAAGAGGCCCCTGTACTAGATAATTATGTGACCTATGCCAATGCCTTGCAGGCGGCAAATGCTGCTAGTGTGGCCAACAGTATAATCAATGCTTTAAAAGAGAAAGCCGAAATAGAAGATAATAGATCTATTTTCTACTAAAAAAAAGACACATCCTCTTGAGCCCTGGTTGAAAAGCCGGGGCTTTTTTATAGTACCAGGTCATCATAAAAAAGAACTGTAGAATAGCCTTTAGAAGTAAAATATTCCGGAATTTTCGACGTTCCCATCGCGAGCACAAAATCACCTCCCCAAGCCCCCAGGCTTTTTATAAATCCTTTAAAATCCGGAAAAAGCTGATCTTGGATTCTTGTGAGTTGAATGGCCTCGGATAAAAGGATCTCGTGTTGCAGGAGCAATTCCTCAAAAACCCTGCTATCCCTGCAGGCGGCAACTTCCCTTGTGATGGTGGAGATCTCCTCAATAAAATGCCGCTGATTAGCTATGACCCTTTTGTATCTCGTGATGCCCTCTCTGCTATTTTGTTTTCTGTTGAGATGCACAAAAAATAGCTCGGCGGAAAAAGGCAGCTTAAAAGGCAGTAAATGTATCTGAGGCTTCTGGTCCTTAAGTTGGTAGGTGAGGGGCTGATTGTGCTGTGCACAGGCAATGTCGTATCCACTTCCGGAAAAACTGTTCCACAATAATTGGTAAGGATCAACAGCTGCCCATTGGGCAACATTATTAATAAGGGTAGAGGAACTACCCAAACCCCAATCCCGGGGAAATTCTAGTTTGGATATGGCCATTTGACCCTGAAGTCTGCTTAGAAAATCTGGATTTAGTTGTATAGCTCCCTGAAGTATGTTGAGCAATGTTCCCCTAATATCCGAAGTACTGGCTTTATGCATATCCCCACTTAATTCTAAAACTTCAAACCTGGTCTCAAACCAGGACTTTCCTTTGTGGTCCAGGCTTTTCCAAATCAGTCCGCCTTCCTTTTGTTTCTCAATGGTGAGTCCTTGTCCCATGCTGCAAGGAAGGCCCAGCGCCAGAGCCCCGTCCAGGACGGCATATTCACCTGTAAGTAAGAGCTTGCCGTTGCTGTGATAATGAAGATTCATCTAGGAGGTCTTTCTTAGTTCTTGTAGGGCTTCTACTACCGCACTATGTGTGGCACTGTGTTTTTTAAAATGTTCTACCAGTTGTTTCTTTTCTTGCTCCGAGGCTCCCATTTGATTTAAAATATTCAATAAATGCATTTTCATGTGCCCCTGTTGAATTCCGGTTGTTACCAAGGACTGAACGGCTCCGAAGTTCTGTGCCAGTCCGGCAACGGCCACCAACCCCATAAGGTCTTTGGCTGAGGGCTGCCCTAGTATTTCTAACGCCAGCTTTACCAGAGGGTGCAAGCTGGTTAGGCCACCAACCGTTCCCAGTGCAAGTGGTACCTCTATCCAAAATCGGAACACCTCATTTTCAAGGCTCGCATGGGTCAAACTCCTATAGGTGCCATCTTTGGCTGCATAGGCATGTATCCCAGCTTCCACGGCCCTAAAATCATTGCCTGTGGCCAAAACAATGGCATCAATACCATTCATGATCCCTTTGTTGTGGGTTACGGCCCGGTAGGGCTCAATATTGGCAATGGAAATGGCTCGTATCATTTTTTCTGCAAATTCGCTGGCACTGATGTCGCCTACAGAACCTAATTCATCTACGGGACAGCTAACTTCAGCCCGCACAAAACATTGCGGAACGTAATTGGAAAGTATGCTCATCACAACCTCCAAATGCCTTTCCTCTGGCCGTAAGATGGGGGAGGTACTTGCTTCTCGTTGCAAGGTCTTAGCAAATTGTTCAAGACATGAATTTATAAAATTGGCCCCCATGGCATCCAGGGTCTCAAAAGTGCAGTGTAATTGGTAGTAGTCTTTTAAGTCCTGGCGCTTATCCCTTAGCTCCACCTTCTTGATGCCTCCACCCCGGGCCACCATGTTCTTGGTAATGGACAGTGTTTCACTAACAAAGAGGGGTTGTATTTGCTCCACGAAGGCAGCAAGTCTGCCCGGATCGCCTTGATACATAAAATGTACCTGCCCTATTTTTTCAGTTCCCAATATTTTGGTCCTGAAACCACCCCGGGAAAACCAAAATTTTGCAGCTTTGCTGGCTGCGGCTACCACTGAACTTTCTTCAATGGCCATGGGCAGGGCATATACCTTACCATTGATTAAAAAGTTGGGCGCAATACCCAGAGGCAAGTAGAAGTTAGAGAGGGTATTCTCAATAAATTCATCGTGCAACTGTTGCAGATCTGCGTCCTTGTTCCAATAGGTTTTAAAAAGGGAAATACTGGCCTTCGGATCGTGTGTATAGTGTTCAGCGATCCATCGAATCTTTTCTTCTTTTGTTAGCTTTGAAAATCCTTCAATAGGTGAGGGCATGGTAAGATCTTATATGCGGTCAAAGATAGTGATAATGACAAGATTTTTTTAGGGCCTGTTCAAAATGAAAATGGGGAATTTATCCGCACTTAACCCGCCTGCTGCACGCGGCGCTGGTTAATTGCATGCTTTAAAGTTATTTTTTTAGCGAAAATATTAGTAAACTTGAAGGTTACAATACAATCAAATCCCTGGAATGAAAAAATACCTGGTTTTGTTGCTATTTATTTCGGCAACTACTTTTGTTTACACTCAACAGAAAAAAATAACACTGGAAGAAATATGGGGTGGGGCTTTCACCACCAAGGGAATGGATGCCCTGCGGTCTATGAATGATGGGCAACATTACACCCTGTTAGACGCAAACAAGAAGAGTAGAACAAGTAGTATTCTGAAATACGAATACAAGACCTTGCAGCAAACGGAGACCATACTTACTTCCTCTCCGGCCAACGGTGTGCCTTATTTTACATCCTACAGCTTTAATGAGGATGAGTCTAAACTTTTACTGGCTACTGAAGTAGAATCTATTTACCGCTATTCCAAAAGAGCGGTTTACTATGTGTATGATTTGGCCACGAAGGTGTCTCTTAAAATTTCTGATGAAAAGATCATGGCCCCGCTATTGTCCCCGGACGGGAACAAAGTGGCCTACGTTTTTGAGAACAATTTATTTGTGCTGGATCTGCCTTCCGGAAATACAGCACAAATAACACAGGATGGGGAGACCAATGCTATCATCAATGGGGTCACAGATTGGGTATATGAAGAAGAATTTGGCTTTGTAAGGGCCTTTGCCTGGAATGCTGATGGTACTATAATCGCCTTCTTGCGGTTTGATGAACAAGCGGTCCCGGAATTTTCAATGGATGTTTACGGGACTTCTTTGTATCCCTCTCAGGATCAATTTAAGTACCCAAAGGCCGGGGAGGATAATTCTACAGTTACACTTCATTTATATGAGTTGGCCAAGAAGCAGACCTCCGATATTTCATTGCCACAGGATTACTATATTCCAAGGATTCAATGGAAGTACAATGCCAATGAACTCAGTGTCCAAACTCTGAATCGGCTTCAGAACCACCTAAAGATGTATACTATAAACGCCAGGGAAGGTACTGTTTCTCTGTTACTGGCGGAACAAGACCCTGCCTATGTAGATATTACGGACAACCTAACTTTCTTAGAAGATGACAGTTTTATCTGGACCAGTGAAAAGGATGGCTATAACCATATCTATCTGCACAAGCCAGATGGGGGTTTAAAAAAACAACTGACCAATGGGTCGTGGGAGGTCACTAAGTACTACGGCTTTGACCCAAAAAAGAAGACCATTTTTTACCAGGGAACTGAAAACGGTTCCATAAACAGAGATGTGTACAGCGTTGGTATCAATGGAAAAAACAAGAAAAGACTCACCAATAAGACAGGGACCAACAGTGCCGCCTTTAGCACTAATTTCACGTATTTTATCAATACGTTTTCCAATGCGGATACCCCTTTTGAGTATACTCTGCACAATGCTTCCAATGGAGAGCAGGTAAAGGAAATCCTCGATAATAAAATAGTAAAGGAAAAGCTTGCCGGGTATCAGACCAGTCCCAAAGAATTTTCCACCATAGAGATCAACGGCTATGAGCTTAACATGTGGATGGTGAAACCGGCTAATTTTGATGCTGCTAAGAAATATCCGCTTTTTCTCTTTCAGTACAGCGGTCCGGGGTCCCAGCTAGTGGCCAATCGCTGGTTGGGAAGCAATGATTACTGGAATCAGCTACTGGCGCAGGAAGGGATTATTGTAGCCTGCGTGGATGGCCGGGGCACAGGCCTGAAAGGACGGGATTTTAAAAAAATGACCTACAAGGAATTAGGGAAGTACGAAGTGGAAGATCAGATCGCGGTAGCTAAAAAGCTCAGCGAATTAGATTTTATTGATGAGGACAGAACCGGAATCTGGGGTTGGAGCTACGGAGGTTTTATGGCCTCCAATTGTATCCTGAAAGGAAATGATACTTTTGAATTGGCTATAGCGGTTGCACCGGTTACCAGCTGGCGTTTTTACGATACAGTA
This sequence comes from Muriicola sp., assembly GCF_049669965.1. Classification (NCBI taxonomy): domain Bacteria; kingdom Pseudomonadati; phylum Bacteroidota; class Flavobacteriia; order Flavobacteriales; family Flavobacteriaceae; genus Muriicola; species Muriicola sp. Next base: position 14,801 of record NZ_JBATLB010000040.1, read on the forward strand.
TATACAGAACGTTTTATGCAAACCCCTCAGGAAAATCCCGGCGGATATGACGGGAATAGCCCGTTGACATATCCGAATTTATTAAAGGGGAAGTATCTGCTTATTCACGGCTCCGGAGACGACAATGTGCATGTACAGAATACAATGCGCATGATTACGGAACTTGTTCAGGCCAATAAACAATTCGATTGGGCCATTTATCCCGATAAGAACCATGGTATTTCAGGCGGGAATACCAGACTACAGCTGTATACTAAAATGACCAATTTTATAAAAGACAACTTATAACCTAACCAGAAAATAATTATGGCAACAACAAAACCAGCACACCAAAGAGAACTTTTGGGACATCCGGCAGGACTATACATATAATTTATGACCGAAATGTGGGAACGTTTCTCCTATTACGGGATGCGAGGAATTCTTGTGCTCTATCTTACCGCACAGACCAGAGGGGATAATCCAGGATTGGGGTGGTTAGATGGAGAGGCCCTGTCTCTTTATGGATGGTATACCAT
>NZ_JBATLB010000041.1:0-3620 GCF_049669965.1 Muriicola sp.
GATCTTGGTGTAGGTTCAGTTTACAGGTTTAATAATGCACTAGAGGGCTATGATGTTTTGGTTGAAGTGGTGTCAACTACCGATTGTTCCCTAGTAATAATGGATGATGATACAGTGGACAATCCTAATTATCTTCAAACTAGAATAGAATTTACAGATTCCGGGACACCTGGAATTGATTTTAGATTTACAATCGTAGATACAGGTACTACAACGCCAGCTTCCTCTCTTTTCAGAATTGGAGGAACCTCTTGGGATGTAGACGGTGTTGAATCGATTGAGTATACGAATCCATCAGCTTATGGCACAGATAACCCTACCGTTTTGGAAGTTACTGATCAAGGTGGCGGTATTATAAGAATGAGATCTACAGGTATTTTAGAAGGTCCTGGTTTTTCAACACTTCCTCAATTACGTTCCTACTTTCAATTCTTAAGTAACACATTCGACTTAAGAATGCAGTTGGTTAGAACTACTAATGGAACTTCAACCAGAGAGTTCTCGATGTCTTTTACACAATGTGATATTTTTGATTACAAATCTCCAAGCTTGATAATTGTTAATGGAGAAGATACCGATAATGATGGCTTGAATAATGAATTTGATTTTGACTCTGATAACGATGGTATCCCTGATAATGTGGAAGCACAACCAACCATTGGCTATTTAACACCAAACGGTATTTTTGACGCTGTAACAGGTTTGGATACGGCCTATCCTAATGGTATTATGCTCACGGATACTGATGGTGACAACATTCCTGACAATGTTGACCTGGATTCAGATAACGACGGGATTCCCGATATCCAAGAAAATGGTATGGCAGATACTATTGTTACTTTCACTGATGCTGATGGTGACGGACTTGATGATTTGTTTGAAGGTGCAAATCTTTTGGATGCTGCCGATGTTAATGATGAAATAGACAACCCTTCGTCTTCTATTCTCCCAGATACCGATGGTGATTTATTTACTGGTGGCGATCTTGATTATCGCGATGCATCGGATTTTGGCTCTGCAAGTATCGATTTTGATGGTATAGATGATTATTTGGATAGTGATCCTATTTTAAGCAACAACCTTGCAGCCACTATCATGGGCTGGGTTAAATTAGATGCTACTTTTAATAATGATGCGGTCCTATTTGGCCAGGACAATATTTCTGTTGAAGTTGATGGTGCAACAAGATTGCTAACCACTACCGTAAATGGTATTTCTTCAACTTCAGTTGACGCACTTGTTCTAAACCAATGGGCTCATATTGCTGTTGTTTACAGTTCTTCTTTAATAAATGGCCAGTACTTAAGAACTTTCTTAAATGGAGAAGAAATCAGCACAAACAATAATTCTGGGTTAAACACTGGTCTCGATCCAAGTACCACGTCTTTTACGATCGGTAAAAATGCCACTTCCGATATACAATATTTCAGAGGTTCCATTGATGAAGTGAGAATATTAGATCTGGCCCTTACCGAGAGCCAGATACAACAAATGGTGTATCAAGAAATACAGCAAAATGGTATTAATATTGCTGGCGCTGTTGTTCCCAAAGCCCTTGTTGATGTTACAACCAGTGCCTCAATTCCTTGGACCAATCTCCAAGCCTATTGGCCAATGACAAATATCTCAAGTTCAAAAACAGCAGATGCCTCCAGTTATAACAGAGTCGCAACTTTATATAATATTACCACCATTCAGCCACAAACAGCACCAATGCCATACGAAACACAAGCGGATGGTGATTGGACCGAAGAAAGCACGTGGTTAAACGGGGATGTATTGGATATAGTAGATGTTCCAAATAATAAAGATTGGGGTATAGTGCATATTCACGATGATGTGACTACTTCGGCATCTCATACACAGTTAGGCATGCTCATCGATAATGGTGGGAGATTAAGGGTGAGTGGCGATAACGCCATTACCAACAATTGGTACCTGCAACTCGATGGTACCTTGGACCTTCTGGGCGACTCACAGCTTATACAGACCAATACCAGTGACCTGGTGACCTCTGCCGATGGCAAGATCCTGCGCCGCCAAGAAGGCAACAGTAACCTCTACTGGTACAACTATTGGGCATCGCCCGTGGGCAGTACCGCAGCTACCACACTGTCCGATAACAATGCTGCCGGCAATAATACCAACAACTCGGCTTTTACCGTTGGCATGCTCAAGCAAGGCGATGGCAACGCCATCAACTTTACAACGGCACTCGACCCGCCTCTTACCAACCCGGTAACAATTAGTTCACGTTGGCTCTACAGCTTCCAGAACGGTCTTACCTATTTCAATTGGGTCGCTATGGACCAGAACACGGCCATTCTGCCTGGTCTTGGCTACACACAGAAAGGTAGTGGTGCAGCCGGTACGGAACAACAATATATCTTTGAGGGAAAACCCAACAACGGGACCATACTGGTCGCTGCCGACGATGTCGACGGCGATAGTGCCAACGAGAGCGAACAGGACGTCACCCTGACCACAACGCTCGTGGGAAACCCCTATCCTTCTGCCCTGGATGCCAGACAGTTCATCCTGGACAACCAGGCCAGTGGTATAATCGATGACAACTCGGACGATCCTGCCGATTCCAATATCCCTTCCATACAAGGTACCATACTCCTATGGGAGCAATGGGCGGGAAGCTCGCACCTACTGGCGGAATACGAGGGCGGTTACGGCTACATCAACCTTACCAGCACTGAACGTGCCTACCAATACCCCGGGATCCCTATCGCTGGGCAGACACAGACACAGGGCATCAAGACACCTAGCTTTTACATCCCCGTCGGACAGGGCTTCTTTGTCGAGGTCGTCAACGATGGAAACATCGAGTTCAACAACGGCCAGCGTATATTCAAAAAAGAAAGCGATGCCAGTGCGAACCCGGAGGATGGCTCGGTCTTCTTTGAGGCCAATGACAACAGTAACGTAACCGTTGGTGGTACAACACAGGGCAACGCGACTTCAACAAGTACCAACAGCTCACAGATGCAGCTCATCCGTTTGGAGTTTGCCGCTTCCTCGGGCGCTACCAGACGCTTTGTACTGGGCTTCAGCGAAAATACCTCTGATGCCTTCGACTATGGCTATGATGGTGGTATCATCACCGACAGACCGGAGGAAGACCTTACCAGTAGTTTTAACGATAAACCTTACGCCATACAGGCCTTTTCATCCATTACTCCAGAAAAGGTCGTAGATCTGACCCTGAATGCTTCGGGAAGCTATAGCTATAGCCTGGACATTGTAGAGCTCGTCAATATAGACCAGGACCAGGATATATACATAAAAGACAACCAGGAGGGCGTGGTATGGAACTTAAGACAGGGACCTTACAGCTTCTCCGCTAATCCTGGTGAAGATACAGAACGATTCGATATCGTATTCCAACCGGAGGATACCCTATCTAACGATGAGTTCGATACTAATACAGTGGTCATCTTTGCCGATAACAACCAAGATAAACTCTTTGTTAAAGGTCTACAAGAACAGGCGCAATCGCTTACCATTACCAATTTGCTGGGACAGCGCATCAGGACCTACACGGAGCCCGACAATAGCGCACTGGAAAACGGGATCGATATCGGAAACCTGGCAACCGGTGTCTACATCGC
>NZ_JBATLB010000042.1:0-7908 GCF_049669965.1 Muriicola sp.
CCCATGCCCTTTGGTGACAATATCATAACTCATACTTAGACCAAGGCCCGTGCCCTCTCCGGTAGGTTTGGTGGTAAAAAACGGTTGGAAGATCTTTTCTTTGATCCCTTCGGGAATGCCATTTCCATTGTCTTTTACGCTAATTTTGACGCCATCTTTTGTTCTCTTTGTACTAACCGTTACCGTTGGTTCATAGGTGTCATCCTCCGAAGCTTTAGCGAAGGAGGATTTTTCCTGAACTACATAAAAGGCATTGGTGATCAGGTTGAGGATCACCCTGCCCATATCCTGAGCCATAACATGTACCTTGCCTATGGAGTCATCAAAATGCGTCTCCAGAGTGGCATTAAATGATTTGTCCTTGGCTCTTAGTCCATGGTAGGCCAGGCGCAGGTATTCATCGGCCAGCACATTGAGGTCTATGGGTTCCTTTTCGCCGCTGCTGCTGCGGCTGTGCTGCAACATGCTTTTTACAATACCGTCTGCCCTCTTGCCATGATGGTTGATCTTGTCCAGGTTTTGTTTGATATCTTCCATGATGGCCATAGCTTCTTCCAGGTCTCCCTTTTTAATTTCTTCCTGCATCTCTTCTATGAGTTCCACACTTACTTCTGAAAAATTGTTGACAAAGTTGAGGGGGTTCTGTATCTCGTGCGCAATACCGGCAGTAAGTTCCCCCAGGGAGGCCATTTTTTCGGACTGTACCAGTTGGTTTTGTGTGGCCTTGAGATCACTCAGGGTAGTCTCCACCCGTTCTTTGGCCTTTTCCAATTTACTAAAGTCTTCATAGCGGGCATAGGCGATGGCAAAAGCGTCCGCCAGGGAATGTGCCAATTCAATCTGGTCTTCGCTCAAAGGCTCTACATTCCCCACATACATCATACCCTGAGTAAAGGGTACAAAATGCAGGTGCAGTGATTCAGGAGGTTGTTCGGCCCCCTGATATTCCGTTTTATTACTAACCTGTCCAAGATCGGTCATGGTCTGCATAAACTCCAGGAATTGATTTTTATCCCAATGGGTCCTATACACCGTGCCTTTCTTCCAGTGAGCTACAGTTTCTGCAGTATCCTTGTCAGCATTAAAAGGTATTTTCATGGCGCCGAGCGAATGCCCGTCCGGGGCCGATAAAAATGCATTTACAGTTTTGTTCGCCTCTTCTATAATAAAGACCCCGCATCGGATAAAAGGAATTCCCAAAGCTTTAAGCTCATTCCATACGAGGGGAGTAATACGTTCCAGGTCTTCTGTAGAACGCATACTGGCGATCTGACCTCGTACCCGATCTAATGAAGCTTGTTTAACGGCGTCTTTTGCCCTTTCTTCTGCTTTTTGAAGATCCAGGAACCTTCTGTAGGTCTGACCAAAAACTAAAGCGAACCGCGCTAAAACTTTAGAGGATTCTTCAGAAATAGGATTTTCGGAAAACGCAAAAAGAATCCCTGAAGAATAAAAGAAACTTCGATGAAATTCTCGATCCGGTAATGCTTCAAGATCGGCATTAAATGGGTAATCAGGTTCATTGTTGAGTGCCTCATAATATTTTCTTACCTCTTTTGCTGAATAGTCATATGAATACTCAGTACTTCCATTTTTCCAGGCCTTTTTAAGGCCCACCAACATGGGATGTATGTTCATATTTAACATCCCCACTCTTAATTCTACTGTTCCGTCTGGATTTGAATTCACTGATCTTGTTTCCATTCCCTCATGACCTTCAAGTATGCCTATTCCACAGCGTAAGGATTGGTCCAGACCTAGATTCATTACCTCATCAAATAAAGAAACCACTATATCCTCCAGATCTTCACTATTATGCATCGCCATGGTCTTGGAACGCACTCTTTCCAGGGCGCCTTCAATCTGAGCTTCCCTGGCCTGTAATTCTGCTTTCTTGATATCCAGAAAACGCTGATACAGACGCCCAAACTCCTTGGCAAAACGTATGACAATGTCCTTTTCCTCTTCGGTAGCTCTTCGTGAGTGGTTAAACCCTATATAACCGTATTTGCAGTGTCCCTGGGTAGTATAAAGGCCATTTGGGAAATCCTCTGGATAGATTTTTTGTTCTTCCGGAAGAGCATTCATTACCTCATTGAGCACCTCCCATACGGCCGGTAGCATTTCCGGAGGATAATCAATACAGTCCAAGGCATGCAGTTCACTTTTCTTCCAGTTCGCAAAGGAGGTTTTCCAGCTTTCCACCGCATTCACATCGATGAGTTGTTCTGCTATAACACGTTTCTTCCCACCCCGTGCAATGCGGAGGGTAAAGGTTTCATTTTCTTCGTCAAAGAGGGTTAGGTGGGTAAGCACCGGGTTGATCCCAAGAAAATCAAACTGATCGAATAACACCCCCAGAACATCCGTGAGTTCGTCGGTATGATGCATGGCCATGGCTCTTGAGCGTACCCTTTCCAGGGCCACCTCTATTTGTGATTCCCGCGCCTGTGTTTCTGCCTTTTGCAGGTCCAGAAAACGCACATAGGTCTGCTGGAAGACCTTGGCAAAGCGGCCGATTAGCTCCAGAATCTCTGCTTCCGGCGGTTCATTGGTGGTGATCCCGATACATCCATGGGAGAAGAATACGGAGTTGATATACCGGTGCTCGCTTAAACGGGCTTCGTCAAATGGGAGTCCGATTTCCTCCTGCATATAACGCACCCAATCCTGCAGTTTTTTACCATGCAGATCCTGCACTATGTAAGGCTCTTTTCCCCAGGCGTTGAATACTTCCCTGACCACGGGCGACTTGTCTACCTGAAACGTAAATCGTTTGCTAACCTCATGGCCCTTTTGGTCTGTCACCCAAATATCAAAAGATTCTTCTTCCTTATTGCCAATGGCAATATTGAAGCGCTCCGGGGCAAAGGTCAGGGTGCTAATCTGTTCGAACAATACAGCAGCCACTTCCCCCAGTTCCTCACTTTTATGCATGGCCATGGTACGGGAACGAACCTTTTCGAGGGCCATTTCTATTTTAGATTCCCTGGCTTGTACCTCAGCCTTTTGCAGATCCATAAAGCGGATATAGGCCTGTTCAAAGACCTTTGCAAAACGTTTTAAAATGGCCTTATGCTCCTCCGGCAATAGTTTTCCGTTATGGGAGGGAATCATCAAAGCCGAGTTTGCCTGCCAGGCAAAGGAAAGGGCATGGTTCTCAGACTCCAATAATTGTTTCTTGTAGGCCTCAGGTAAATTTTTGTAATCTGAGATTTCAAAGGCTTTCTGGAAAAAATGGTTTTTGTCTTCGTAGGAGAATACTTTTTCGAAAAAGTCATCATCCGATTCCCATTTTGAGGCCCATGTTTCTTTCCATATGGGGGTATCAAAATAAGGCAGGTAATAAGGAACAGATGGGTGGGTGGAATCAAAGGTCGCCGTCCAGTGCATCACATCCTTGGAAACCGGGTAATAGGTACAGATCACCACACCGCCCGAATCGAGGATGACCCCCAGCTCCTGCAGCTTTTCACCCACCACAGTCACTACCTCCTGCAATTCTTCGGGTTTTTGCATGGCCAGAGAACGACTACGCACTTTTTCCAGGGCTGCCTCTATCTGGGCTTCCTTTGCCTGCTCTTCAGCTTTCTCGATATCTGAAAATCGGGTATAGGTTTGCTCAAAGACTTTGGCAAATCGCTGCAGGATTTCCTCATCTTCCTTTGGAGGCTTCTCTTTGCTTGTTATGCTGATGAAGCCATATTTATGACGCGCCTCAAGAAACTCCAGTCGACGGTTTCTCAGCTTTTTCTGTACATGTGTAAAGTATTTGGAATCTGTAATTTGATCGCAAGCCTCCAAAAACTGATCGACCTCCACCTTGGTTCCAAGCGACATATAGGCGAAAGGGGCACCCGATTTCCAGGACTTTATGGCGGTTTCTTCCCAAGGACCACTGGGCAATTTAAAATAAGTGGGTTCAGGGTATATCCCATCAACAGGAGAGAACCATGTATCCAAATACCCCTCCTCCAAATGAAAAATGTTAATCCAGGCCTGCTCAAAAGGGATATTGAGTTGCTTCAACTGGTTAAAGAATACAACCACTACGGCTCCGATATCCTCGGTTTGATGCATGGCCATTGAGGCCGCGCGGACCTTTTCCAGGGCAGCTTCAATACGGGCTTCCCTGGCCTGGGATTCTGCTTTTTGCAGGTCGAGAAAACGGACATAGGTTTGTTGGAAGACCTTGGCAAAGCGGCCAATTAACGCCACTGTTCCTTCCGCAAGGGGTTCATTGGTGGTTACCCCTATAAATCCGTGGGAGAAGAACACAGAATTGATATACCGGTGTTCTTTAAGCTGCTCCTCCTTAAAAGGGATCCCTACCTCTTTGTTCATGTACTGAACCCACTCTTTCAGTGCCTTGCCGTGCAGATCCATGGCAAGTGTTTTTTTCGTTTTCCGGGCGTTGAAAAATGCCGAAATGACGGGCGATTTATCGGCCCTGGCCACAAACAGCTGATTCACTTCATGCCCGTTTTGATCGGTCACCCATACATCAATGGATTTATCCGCTTCATTGGTAATTCCTATATTAAAACGGTCCGGTGTATTGGTTAGGGTACTAATTTGTTCGAACATGACTGAAGCCACTTCTCCAAGCTCATCACTTTGGTGCATGGCCATGGTACGGGAACGGACTTTTTCCAGGGCCATTTCTATTTGGGATTCCCGTGCCTGCGCTTCTGCTTTTTGCAGATCCATAAAGCGGATATAGGCCTGTTCAAATACCCTGGCAAAACGTTTCAGGATCTCCCCCTCTTCTTCCTCAAATGTCTGATCCGAATAGCGCACAATTTGGATCCCCGAATTCTTGGTGGGGGCAATCATGGTGCTAAAGGCTTTGGAGGATTCCATCTTCTTCCTGACTGCTTTCGGAAAATCGCCGGTACTTAGCAATCGGTTGATGTATGCCTTTTTTATAATTCCAGAATAGGTCCTGGTGAACAGTTCTGGCCGTTCTTCAATCACTTGGTTGTAATCGCGTTGTACCTTGGTGTCTTCATTGTATGGAATGCGTAAAGGCTTATCAATAGAAGCTCCACCAACCCATACATCATAGTCTTTCTTTGCTTCTATCACCCCACTCATCCCAATGTAATCCATCCCCAGCCCCAGTGCGATTAATTGTTCATAGATGGCATTGGCCACCAGCTGCATTTCGCTGGTGCTGTGCATGGCCAGGGACTGGGAACGTACTTTTTCGAGCGCAGTTTCTATCTCCGCTTCCCTCGCCTGAGCTTCTGCCTTTTGCAGATCCATAAATCGGATATAAGCCTGTTCAAAGACTTTGCCGAAGCGTTTTAGTATGTCATTCTCCTTTTCCGAATAAGGCTCAGCCGTATATCTCGCTATTTGTATACTCGAATTCTTCGCAAAGGAGATGGAGGTTGAAAAAGCATCCGATTGTAGCATGAGTTTTTTTAGATCCTCCGGAAATAAACCATGACTCAGTAAATGATTGGTATATTCTTTTTTGATCTCACCGGAATAGGTTCTCGCAAACAATTCTGATCTCCTTTCGATTGCCCGGTTATAGTCTCTTTGCACTTTTGTGGCATCATTAAAAGGGATCCGCAGGGGTTTATCAAAGGATGACCCTCCGATCCATACATCATAATCCTCTTTTGCCTCTATCGCACCACTCATCCCAACGGCGTCCATCTCCAGTCCCAATTCCCGGAGTTGGTCATATACCGCATTGGCCACCTGCTGCATTTCGCCTGTAGTATGCATGGCCAATGAACGCGATCTCACTTTTTCCAGAGCTGTTTCAATCTGGGCTTCCCGAGCCTGGGTTTCGGCTTTTTTAATTTCCAGAAATCGCTGATATACCCGCTCAAATTCCCGGGCAAACCTAATGGCAATGCTGATCTCCTCGTCTGTTGGGGGCCTTGAATTATTAAAACCTATATATCCAAATTTGTTGTGCCCTTCACAATCGAAAAGTCCGTTTGGAAAATCCGAGATTTTTAAACGCTCTTTGGCTGGCAGTGACTTTAGTGAGGTATCAATCAATTTCCATAACTCGGGTAAAATTTCCGGCGGATATACCAGACACTGGTGGCTATGTGGTTTTGCCTTTTTCCACTTGGCAACCGTCTCTTTCCAAATAGGCATGGCATTCAAATCGATGATCTGTTCGCCAATGTTCGCTGCACCGTTTTTTCCTGTTATCCTGAAACTAAAGGAGTTGTTTTCCAGATCCATTAACGTAAGGTGAGCGCATTTGGCATCGATCCCCAGGGCTTCAATTTGTTGGAACATCACTCTGAGCACATCATTGAGTTCTTCTGAAGAATGCATCGCCATTGACCTGGCACGGATGCGTTCCAGTGATACTTCTATTTGTGCTTCCCGGGCCTGGGCTTCGGCTTTTTCAATATCTAGGTAACGCTGATAGATCCTGCCAAATTCTGTGGCGAATCTGGCAACGATAGATTTTTCCTCTTCTGTTGCCTTTCTGTTATGGTTAAAGCCAATATAGCCAAACTTGCAATACCCCTGGGTATTAAACAGCCCGTCGGGAAAATCTTCATGGTATACCTTTCCTTCTTCGGGAAGGGCGGAAAGAGTTTCATGGAATAATTCCCAGATCTGAGGTAGCGCCTCCGGCCGGTATTCTAAACAAGAGACAGAATTGGGCTTGCCTTTTTTGAAATTCTCCAGCGACTCTTTCCACTCCTCCCGGGCATTGAGATCGATGACCTGTTTGGTCAGGCTCCTTTTTCCCGATCTCCCGGTCATACGATAGGTAAAGGTGTTGTTCTTTAGATCAATAAGGCTCAGGTGGGCCCAAACCGGCTTGATGCCCAGTATATCAAACTGGTCGAAGAGTACGCTGAGAACATCATTCAGTTCCTCTGAACTGTGCATGGCCATTGCCCTGGCACGGATCCTTTCCAGGGCCGCTTCTATCTGGGCCTCCCGGGCCTGGGCCTCCGCCTTATGCAAGTCGAGATACCTGGTATAGGTCTGGCCAAACACAGCGGCAAATCGTTTAAAGATGTCCCGGATATCATCCTGTAAATGCTCATCGGAAAAGACAAATAAACTGCCATCCCTGAACGGAAAACTGTAATGGTAAACAGTTTCCGGCAGCTTCTTCAGGTCTATCTTCATAGGATATTCCGGAGCCTTGTTGATCGCCCGGAAATAAACCAGCTTGTCCTTTCCTTTTAATTCGTAGGTAAAATGAGGATCACCTTTTTTCCAGGCCTTTTTTACCCCCTGAAGCAAGGGATGAATGGTCATGTCTAGTAGTCCTGCATGTAAGACTACTTCCGAGGTATCCTTAACGGAGGCGGTCCATAATTTCATTTTTTCTGACTGGCTGAGTATCCCTATCCCGCTTCGTGTAGTGCTTCCGAGGCCAAGGCCTATGATCTCAATAAAAAAAGTGGTGACCGTAGCGGCGATATCTTCTGTGTTGTGCATGGCCATGGTCCTGGTGCGTACCCGTTCCAGGGCCGCCTCTATCTGTGCTTGCCTTGCCTGGGCCTCTGCTTTTTCAATATCGACGAATCGCTGGTACACACGCTCAAATTCTGTGGCGAATTTTGTGAGGATCTCTTTTTCCTCTTCGGTAGGCAGCCTGGTGTGGTTATACCCAATATATCCAAAACGGGTGTGCCCGTGCATGGTGTATCCGCCCTCCGGAAAATGGTCTGATGACATCCTTTCATCAGCTGGCATGGAAGAGAAGGTCTCCTCAAACAACTCAAAGAGCTTTGGTAAGATCTCTTTAGGATAAAAGATCACTTCTACAGCCTCGGAGGTATCCGTCTTCCATTTGTCGTATAATTCCTTCCAAACTTCCAGACTATCTATCGCCACAGTTTGAGACCCCTGGGTCCTGGCCCCTGAGGTTCCTGTTGCCCTATAGGTAAGCTCCCTTTCTTC
>NZ_JBATLB010000043.1:0-8255 GCF_049669965.1 Muriicola sp.
TATTTGGAGAGGTCACAAAGATCTTTGTGATCCCATATTCCCGAAACAAATTGCAATTATTAGTATTTCTTACTACCAATCTGTTGTTCTCTACCGCTGCAGTGACTTCGGACCGTAAGAATTCCCCGGTTTCTATGACCACTTCCTGCACCGGGCCTTCTTTAAGGATCATTTCAATATTCTCAAAAACAGTGATCTTGGCGAAGGGTGGAAGGCTCACCTCTTCTTGTACAATGTCACCGGCATTTTGAAAACAATCGGGAACATTGTCGCCATTACATCCCAGGAGGAGTGTTATAATCATTGAGAATAGTAAACGCCCAGTCTTAATCATACTCTATTTATCATTTTTATAATCGGATCCCTACACCAATTTCTACCGCTTCCGCTTTTGCAGCGTGCGACTTAAGGGTAATAGCTGCAAACCATTTCTCGCCAAAATATCGCTTTAACCCAACCCGGTTGTACACCTGGCCCTCAAAATCAAAGGGGTAATAAACATAATACCCAAGCTGGGTAATAATACTCATCTTATTTATAAAAAGTTCGTGCCCCACAAAGATGCCCACGCGTTTAAAATCTTCATCAGGATCAACGTTGAGTTCCGGAAATGAGACCGCCTGGTATCTGATAAGATCCTTTAGAAAATTTGAGAAAAATATATCCGTTCCGAGCTGAATGGCACTCAGCTTTCCAATTCGTTTATCCGCATAGGCAGACAGAATATAAAAAGGATATTGCCCGGAATTGATCACATCGCTTTCGTTGATCCCTGTTCTAAAAACCAAATTAGCTTTAATGGGTTCTTGTACACGCTCTTGTTTTTCTTGTATAATAAAATCGATTGGTTCCTCGCCTTGTAGCTCATAGACCAGGCCGGCATTAAATGCAAATGTATTGGTAGAAGTATTTGGCGCCTTTACGTTGGCATTGGAGTAATGAATTACAGAGATCCCTGCCTTTACACCTACTCTTTTGAATAGACGTGCCTTTTGGTAATTCATCATTAAATAGGTAGAACTAAGCAGATGAGATCCATAGGCATTATTCCTGAAATTCTCAACCTTATCATAGGGATTGGTATTGTAGGCAATACCCTGACCTATTCTAAACTGCAAATTTCTCTTTAAAAAATAGAAGTTGTAATGAGCATAAATACCCAGGTTACGACCTAAGGTTGTGTTGTTCATATCCTGATACACCAAAGAAAATCCTGTTTCCGGATAATTAAAATACTCTTCCCACCCCTCATACCCATAGGTTTGTTTATTGAATCCAAGAATTAATCCAGTGGGGTGCTCACTGATCAAATGGGAAATGTCTGTATTGTGCAAAAGAATTGAGCCGTAAAAAGGGCTCAGGTCCAGGTTCCAAGAACGAGGGGTCTCTGTTTGTTGTGAAAAGCATCCCCAACCAACAAGTAGGTATAAAATTAGCGTTCTGGTATTCATGGGGTGTAAAAATAGGAATTATTCGGACGATGTATCTGCTGGAAGCCGGAAACTAATTGGCCTTAAAATACTGCCTTGGCAATCTCTTTAATATTTTCACTTTTGCCCATGGAATAATAGTGCAGAACTGGCACACCAGCCTCTTTTAGTTCCTTAGATTGGGCAATGGCCCATTCTATCCCCAACTGGCGTACCTCTTTGTTATTCTTACATTTTTCTACGGCTTCAATAAGGTCTTGCGGAAGATCGATACGGAAAACCTGAGGAAGCAATTGCAGATGACGCTTTACAGCTATCGGTTTTATGCCGGGAATTATGGGAACTGTAATCCCTGCCGCTCTTGCTGCTTTGACGAAGTCGAAGAATTTTTGGTTGTCAAAGAACATCTGGGTAACAATATAGTGAGCCCCCAGCTCAACTTTCTTTTTCAACCATTTTAGATCTGTTTGTAAGGAAGGAGCCTCCAAATGTTTTTCGGGATAAGCGGCAACCCCTATACAAAAATCTGAACAATTATCTGTCTCTATCACTTCATGCAGGTATTGGCCGGCATTGAGGTTATGGATTTGTACCACCAGTTCTGAAGCATAGGTATGCCCTCCTTTAGTAGGTTCAAAATAGGTCTCTTCTTTCATGGCATCTCCGCGCAGGGCCATTACATTCTCTATGCCCAGGTAATGGCAGTCTACTAAAAGATACTCTGTTTCCTCTCTGGTAAATCCACCACAAAGTACATGAGGAATTGTATCCACATCGTACTTGTGTTTTATAGAGGCGCAAATTCCGACAGTGCCTGGTCGCATTCTGGTTAATTTCTTATCGAAAAGGCCGTCTCTGTCTATATATACATATTCTTCCCGGGAAGTGGTTACATCCACGAAGGGTGGATTGAATTCCATAAGTGGGTCAATATTGTCGTACAATTCCTTAATACTGCGTCCCTTTACGGGTGGAATGATCTCAAAGGAAAAGAGGGTTTTACCTTTCGCTTTCTCAATATGTTCGGTTACTTTCATACTCGTTTACAACTATTATTGCTGTGCTAAATTGGGGGATAGCCATTTTTCAGCCATTTCAACAGACATACCTTTGCGTTTGGCGTAATCCTTTAATTGATCTTTTGTTATTTTTCCAAGGCCAAAATACTTGGCTTCCGGATGTGCAAAATAATACCCGCTTACACTGGCTGCAGGCCACATGGCCAGACTTTCTGTAAGTTGTACCCCTATGGATTCCTGTACTTTCAAAAGTTCCCAAATGGTCTTTTTCTCCAGGTGATCCGGACAGGCTGGATAACCTGGCGCCGGGCGGATTCCTTTATATGCTTCCCGTATTAACTCTTCATTACTGAGCGATTCTCCGGTTGCATACCCCCAGTGGTTAGTTCTAATTTCGAGGTGTAAATACTCAGCAAAAGCTTCCGCCAATCTGTCTGCCAGGGCCTTTACCATAATGGCATTATAGTCATCTAAGGCGGCCTCATATTTTTGGGCCAGTTCCTGAGTTCCAAAGCCCGCAGAAACGCAGAAACAACCTACATAATCTTCGATTCCCATATTCTTCGGCGCAATAAAATCGGCAAGAGCAAGATGCGGTACTCCTTTCTTTTTTTTAAGTTGCTGTCTTAGGGTACGGAATACGTACTTCTTTCCTCTATCAGTATCCTCTACCTGGATATCGTCTTCGTTAATGCTATTTGCGCTAAAGATCCCAAATACAGCCTTTGCCTGCAGCAGTCTCTTATCTAAGATCTCCGCCAGCATCTTTTGGGCATCTTCGAAAAGTTCTCTTGCCTGTTCGCCTACCACCGCATCACTGAGGATTTCAGGATATTTCCCGTGGAGGTCCCAACTCCTGAAGAAAGGGGCCCAGTCTATAAAAGGCGTCAAAAGCCCAAGGTCTAATTCTTTTATGACCTGGATGCCGGGCCTCCGTGGTTTTACAATTTCATCGGCATTCCAGGATATGGACATTTTGTTCTTACGGGCCTCCAGAAGTGAAATATAATCCTTGTGTTTTCCTCTTTCCAGGAATTTATCACGGAAAGATTCATACTCGAGTTTTAATTGATCTTTATATCCCTGAGAGCGCTCCTTTTGCAGCAAATCGCCCACTACGGTGACTGCCCTTGAGGCATCATTTACATGCACTACGGCCGCGTTATACTGTGGATCTATCTTTACCGCCGTATGTGCTTTACTGGTAGTAGCACCCCCTATCAACAAAGGAACCGAAAAGTTTTGACGCTGCATTTCCTTGGCAAGAAAGACCATTTCATCCAGAGAAGGAGTGATCAAACCGCTTAGTCCGATAATATCTACCTGTTCTTCAATTGCCTTCTGAATAATCTTTTCCGGTGGCACCATAACACCAAGGTCTATGATCTCGTAGTTGTTACAAGCAAGCACCACACTAACGATGTTCTTCCCAATGTCGTGCACATCACCTTTAACTGTTGCCATCAGGATCTTACCGGCTGCTCCCCTGGAAGAGGCATCTTTGGAAGCTTCAATAAATGGTGTGAGATAGGCTACCGCTTTTTTCATGACCCGGGCCGACTTTACCACTTGAGGAAGAAACATTTTACCACTGCCAAACAGATCACCTACTACATTCATTCCATGCATTAAATGACCTTCTATCACTTCAATGGGTTGAGCAGATGCCTGGCGCGCCTCCTCTACATCGGCAACTATATACTGATCTATACCTTTTACCAGTGCCCTGGTTATCCTGTCTTGTAAAGGTTCTTCGCGCCAAGAAAGATCTAGTTTGCTTTCCCTTGCCTTCCCCACCACCTTTTCTGCGAATTCCAATAAGCGCTCGGTGGCATCGGGCCTTCTGTTAAGGATCACATCTTCTACGTGTTCAAGAAGGTCCTTGGGAATATCGTCATAAACCTCCAGCAGGGCAGGATTAACGATCCCCATATTCATGCCCGCTTTGATGGCATGGTACAAAAAGACCGAGTGCATGGCCTCACGTACCGTATTATTTCCTCTAAAACTAAAAGAAACATTACTTACGCCCCCGCTCACACTGCAATGGGGGAGATTTTCCCGAACCCATTTGGTGGCTTCTATAAAATCTACAGCATTGCGTTTGTGCTCATCCATGCCGGTTGCTACCGGAAAAATATTCAGGTCGAAAATAATGTCTTCCGGAGGGAAATTTAACTTGTTCACCAGGAGATCGTACGATCTGGAGGCTATTTCCAGACGGCGATCGTAATTATCTGCCTGTCCTTTCTCATCAAACGCCATAACGATCACTGCTGCACCGTATAAACGGATTAGTTTGGCTTGTCTGAGGAATTCCATTTCCCCTTCTTTAAGACTGATGGAATTAACCACGCATTTCCCTTGAACCACCCGTAAACCAGCCTCGATGATCTCCCATTTGGAACTGTCTATCATGATGGGCACCCTGGCTATATCCGGTTCCGCGAGAATCAGGTTAAGATATTTCACCATCGCCTCCTTCCCGTCAATGAGGCCATCGTCCATATTCACATCTATGATCTGTGCACCGCCTTCCACCTGATTCCTGGCAATCTCTACAGCAGCATCGTATTTCCCCTCTTTAATCAGTTGAAGGAATTTACGGGACCCGGCAACATTTGTACGTTCACCCACATTGATGAAATTACTTTCCGGGCTAATGATCAGCGGTTCCAGGCCTGCGAGTTTCAGGAGTTTCCTGTCGAGGTTATTGTCTTCCTCAAACAGGGATGTGGAAGGGTCTTTTACGATATGTAGTTTCTTTACTTCCATACAGGGGTCAATAATTGTCTGGGTTCAAATTCCTGAACCAATGTAGCAATGGCTCTTATGTGTGAAGGGGTGGTTCCACAGCAACCACCAACAATGTTTATGAGATTTTTTTCCAGGTACTCCCTAATTTGTGCGGCCATTTCTTCCGGACTCTGATCGTATTCCCCAAAGGCATTTGGCAAGCCTGCATTGGGATGGGCAGATATTGCCAAACCCGATTTGGCCGATAATACCTCCAGATGGGGTACTAACTGACTGGCTCCCACAGCACAGTTAAAACCAATGGATAATAAAGGGATATGGGATACCGATATCAGAAACGATTCTGCCGTCTGCCCAGATAAAGTACGGCCCGAAGCATCTGTAATGGTACCACTTATCATTATAGGGACCTCTATCCCTCTTTCTTCTTTAATCTCCTCAATAGCAAACAAGGCAGCCTTCGCGTTAAGCGTATCAAATACAGTTTCTACTAATAAAAGATCTACTCCCCCATCTATAAGGGCCGCCGCTTGTTCCCTGTAGGCAAGGCGCAGATCCTCAAACGATACTGCACGGAAACCGGGATCGTTCACATCCGGAGACATGCTTGCCGTTTTATTGGTAGGGCCAATACTACCTGCCACAAACCTGGGTTTCTGAGGGTCTCTGGCAGTACATTTTTTGGCAACTTCTTTGGCAATTCTGGCTGATTCGAAGTTTAATTCGTAAACCAGGTCTTCCATATGATAATCTGCCATAGCGATAGAAGTTCCGGAAAAGGTGTTGGTTTCCACAATATCTGCACCTGCTTCAAAATATTTCTCATGGATCTCAGCAATGGCCTGAGGCTGGGTAAGAGATAATAAATCATTGTTCCCCTGCAAAGAATGGGGCCAGTCTTGAAATCGTTCTCCCCGAAAATCTTCCTCAGTAAAGTTATATTGCTGAAGCATAGTTCCCATGGCTCCGTCTAACACCAGGATACGTTTGGATAAAAGCTCTTCTATTCTTTTCATCATCGATACTTATCAAACTTGCACACCACCGGTTATTCTAAACGAATTAGCTTGAGGTGTATTACCACTAAAATGTGAACTATCAAGAATGGAAAAAGGCAGAACTACCTAATTGTACGTTATCTGTCACGCTTGTGCGCGATAGAATGTAGCACCTTCTTTAATAGATAAAGGGTTGCTAAGGTTTCACAGGGTCTAGTCCCTCCACCTTTCTTGATAACAAATTTCAATGTGTATTTGAACTAACACAAAGTAACACCACAACAGCAATAAAAACAAGTAAATCAGGGAATTTTTACCCGGATTATTCCGGGCACGATCTTAGGTGACCTGCCCAAAGAATAAAACTACAAATGTATTCCACATTCCCTATTTTGAAGCACCTTGGTGGGATCGTAGTAATTCGGTTCATTTGGCAAATGATGATGTTTTAGATAGGCGCTTAGCTGTTGATCATTCCAGTGATAAAAAGGACTTACCTTTAGGATTCCATCCTTGCTTATACTAAGTATGTCTAAGGTATCACGATATGCCGTCTGTCCCTTTCGTATGTTTGTAAACCAAACATCGGGTTGGTGCTCACGAAAAGCCCTGCGAAATGGTTCCAGTTTTACCTGCTGCGTAAATTCCGCATGTCTTGGATCTTCAATATCCGGGATTCCCATCAGTACATCCCTCCTGGCTCTTGTTTGTTGAGGAACATAGATCTTTATATTCAGATCAAGGGTTTTCATTACATCTTCTGTATGTTTATAGGTAGCCTCTGTATTATAACCTGTGTCACACCAAATAACCGGAACATCGTTTTTTATAGCAGTTACTGCATGGAGAATAGAGGCAGAAAAAGGGCCGAAATTAGTGGTTACAACAGCAGACCTTGCATAGTCTAGTGCCCATCCTATGATCTCCTCCGTGGGTATTCCTCTGAACTGTGCATTAAGATGTTGTAAATGCTGATTGGTAAACTTCATGAACGAGCTCTTTGTAATTTCTTAATCTATTATATACCCTATAGTTTTACTAGATTATTCAAAAATAGTATTTTCAAAAGTTATTCTTATTAGAAACCTCGATTAATTGGTTCTTTACCCTACAGTTTTAATAGATTAATTACAATAGAGCTGATTGATTTTAATATTTTCAGCAAACACTCCTCTCTATTAGGAATTTGGCACTTAAACCATCAGATCTGCCAGCGTAGTATGCCTGTATACCTCCAGCGCACTATCCCGAACCTTCAGCATTAGTTTATGCACTGAGCAAGCCTGTTCATCCGGGCAGTCTTCGCATTGCTCATAAAAATTAAGGCTAACACAAGACACCATGGCAATGGGTCCTTCAAGGACGCGCATCACGGTGGTCATTGGGATCTCAGAAGGGTCCTTGATTAGGTAATACCCTCCACCCTTGCCTTTTTTCGATCCTAAATACCCAGTTCGGCGTAAGGTTAGTAAAATACTTTCTAAAAACTTTTGAGAAATATTCTCATGGTCTGCAATCTCTGCAATTGCAATAGGTTTACGGTCTGGCCTATTTGCCAGAAAGGTCAGGGCCTTCAGGCCATACTTGGTTTTTTTGGAAAGCATAGAGCTAATATAGCTAAAAGAGGGGAATACACTATTCAGCATATGGCATCTAATGCCTGTGAGATATCGCCAATGATATCTTCAATATGTTCAAGACCCACAGAGATCCTAACCATACCATCTGTGATACCACTTTCCATACGTTCTTTTTCGGAAAGCCTGCTGTGTGTTGTGGAAGCGGGATGGGTAACAATACTCCTGGAATCGCCTAAATTGGCAGAAAGTGACAAGAGCTTAATTGCATCGAAAAATTTCCTGCCGGCCTTTACGCCTCCTTTTACCTCAAAAGCAAGTACACAGCCTCCGGCTTTCATCTGTTTCCTGGCCAACTTATGCTGGGGATGTGAAGGTAAAAATGGATACTTCACCCATTGTACATTTGTATGACCTTCCAGAAACTGTGCTACCTCCAAAGCATTTCTACAATGCCGGTCTACCCTAACAGCC
>NZ_JBATLB010000044.1:0-31976 GCF_049669965.1 Muriicola sp.
GAACAGGATCCGACAGAAAAAAAACCTGTACAGGCACTTTGTCTGGTTACTGATAGGTAGTGTTGTGCTCGTTATCCTTAACAAGGTCCTGTTATATGGTGAGGTATATGATTGGGCGTATTGGACAATCGCTTTGTGGCTCTTCTTTTTTCTGGTACATATCGTGAATGTTTTTATTTTAAATGAGTTTATGGGGCGCGACTGGGAACGGCAACAGCGCGAAAAGCTACTTCAAAAACAAAAAGAACGCATTGCAGCCATACAAAAAGAAGTGGAGGCAACGAATCCTGCACCTCAACCTCTTAAAAAAAAAGAAATTTGAAGACCATAACTATGATCGCAGCCATAGCCGAGAATAATGCCCTGGGAAAGGACAACGCCCTGCTATGGCATCTGCCAGACGATTTTAAACGATTTAAGGCCATAACAATCGGCCATACCATCATTATGGGAAGGAAAACCTTTGAGAGTTTTCCCAGACCGCTTCCCAAAAGGCATCATATTATTATAACGCGAGACAGATCCTACACAACAGCCTATCCGGAATGTACCATAGTGCATTCATTATCAAAGGCTTTACAGCTTGTAGAAAGTGAGAAGCAGAGCTTTATTATTGGAGGTGGTGAGATCTATACTCAAGCCATGCCGTACTCTAATGAATTGGAAATTACCCGGGTACACCAATCATACGAGGCCGATGCTTTTTTTCCCACCATAGATCCTGAGGATTGGGAGTTGGTACATGAAGAACATCATCCTAAAGATGAGAAACATGCAGTTTCGTTTACCTACCTTACTTTCAAAAGGCGCTAGAAGTCTTTATAAGATACCTTTATTTCTCCTTTGACGTCTTTTAAAAAAGTAGTTAACAGTGCAGGCTCCGTATTGGTATAAAAGTGATGTTTCGGTTTGCGATTAGGTGCTGCTAGTAGTTCTTTCTTTTCTAAAATTCTGTAAGTCTGATTTGCTACTGCCTCCCCACAATCAATAACAATTACATGTGGAGGTAGCTCTTCTTTAAGCAATGGAATCAGATGAGGGTAATGCGTACACCCCAGTACCAAATGATCAATTCCTGAAGCTACCATAGGCTGTAAATAACTTCTTAACAAGGCCCTCGCAGCTTCTGAATAGGCTTTCCCCTCCTCTATTAATTCTACCAAACCGGTGCCTTCCTGTTCAATGATATTGATGTTGCTGGCATGATTATTCACTGTGCTGTGAAAGAGGGCACTACTCAGGGTGCCCCTGGTTGCCAATACACCTACCGTCCTGGATAAAGATTGAAGTGCCGCTGGCTTAATAGCTGGTTCAATCCCAATAAAAGGAACCGGATATTGCGCGCGAAGATGATCAATGGCATTCGTGGTAGCTGTATTGCAGGCCACTACTATGAGTTTACAGCCCTGGTCCAACAACAGTTCCGTATTCTTACAACTTAATTGGACAATGGTCTGAGCCGACTTTTCTCCATAGGGGGCATTCTTACTGTCTGCAAGGTAGACCGTATCTTCGGATGGTAGCCGTAGCTGCAACTCTTTCCAGATGGAAATACCGCCAACTCCCGAATCAAAAATCCCTATGGGTTTATTATTCAATGCTGGTTTTTAAATTAGGTTCTTGTAAAAATAAAAAAACCGTCCTTTTAGAGGACGGTTTTTCTTAGGTTTCAGTGTTATTAAAATCCTAGTTCTTTTTTTACTTCTGCCAGTAGGTCTTTTCCTTTTGCCACAATAACTCCACCTCCCTGGGTAGAATCCATTACATATTGTATGCCTTGTGCTGCGGCCACTTTTTCAATGGCTGCCATTGCCTTTTCTGAAATAGGCTGAAATAGCTCTGCTTGTTTCTTTGCTAATTCTTGTTGGGCAACTTGCTGAGCTTCTCCAATATTTCTTTCAAAACCTTGCAGCTCTACAGCTCTCTTTTCATTTTCCTCTTTGGTCTTGGCAGAGGCTTCACTTTGATATTGAGTGTACTTATTACGTAACTCTGTCATAGAGCTTTCAATATCTGCTTTATAAGTTTCCTGTAATTTTTTAAGCTCTGCTTGCGCTGCTTTCATCTCTGGCATTTCTGACAAAAGATCTGTTACA
This sequence comes from Muriicola sp., assembly GCF_049669965.1. Lineage (NCBI taxonomy): Bacteria > Pseudomonadati > Bacteroidota > Flavobacteriia > Flavobacteriales > Flavobacteriaceae > Muriicola > Muriicola sp. Next base: position 2,097 of record NZ_JBATLB010000044.1, read on the forward strand.
TTAATGTGTGCAACTGTACTTTGAGCGCTTACAAACCCTGTAGCTGCAACAAACAATACGATGGCTACTGCTACTTTCTTCAAGTGTTTCATGACTTTAAATTTACTATTTGAGTGTTATTATTGAATTCTATTGTTGATCTACCGAATCTTTTTTCTGCTCGGTTTGCTTTTTTCTATCGTCTTCTTTTTCCTTGCGCTTCGCTTCTCTTTCTTCCAGTAATTTTTTTCTTCTGGCTTCGTATGCCTGCTTGCGTTCTTCCCTTAATTTCATCTGCTCCGCCCTTTTTTCTTCTGCGGTTTTCTGCCTCGTATCTTCAGCTTCCTGGGCTTGTTCCAAACGCTCCTTTAAAGCGTCCGTCATTTCTGCTTCTTCTGCTTCCGCTTCACTTTCAAACGCCGTTAACCTTGCTTTTTCAGCAGCCTTGGAAGGCTTGCTTACTCTTCGGGTCCTGGCGATGCCTCTCAACACTAATTCACTGATATCGTGCCTTTTTTCGGAGTACAACATTACGACATCCGCCGATTTATCAAAAATAAAATCGTACTTTTTATTCGCTCCAATGGCCTGTACCTCATTGAATACCTGGTCCTGGATTGGTTGTATCAATCGTCTTTTCTGTAAGACCAGATCACCATTGGGACCAAATCTGTCTTGTTGGTACTCCAACATCTCCTTTTCAAGGATCTGTATCTCCTCATTGCGTTCAGCGATCAATTCGTCTGTTAGCAAAACTTTTTCCGCCATCAGGTCTTTCTTCATTTGATCTACAACTCCCTGTTTTTCTTCAATTTCCAACTTCCATCGCTGTACTTTGACTTCCAGCTGTTCGTTCGCCTCCCTGTATTCCTCAACATTTTCAAGGATATACTCCATGTCTACATATCCTATTCTAACGCCTCTTTGCGAAAAGGTAGCAAAGGTGGTCAAAAAAGCAATGGTTATTAAAAGAACGTTTGTTTTCATGCTACTTCGGTTTAGTACATAGAAAATATCGTGCCAAAATTACTAAATCTTTTAGTATGAGTGGTTTACCTTTTTTGTTTTGGGAGTCAATAGTACTTAGAATTGCTGTCCTATGATAAAGTGAGTCTGCCATCCACTGGGACCATTCCCCGCAGATTGCGGTCTTAGATCCTCATCAAATCCGTATCCAAAATCTATCCCCAACAAACCAAAGGCAGGCATAAAAATACGCAAGCCCACTCCGGCCGATCTTTTTAGTTGAAACGGATTAAACTCATTAAAATTGTTAAAAGAGTTCCCAGCCTCTAAAAAAGTCAGACCGTAAATGGAAGCCGAAGGTTTTAAGGTTAGAGGGTATCTGAGTTCAATTGAATACTTATTGTATACAAGTCCTCCTTCTTGTGCAAAGGTAATAGGATCTACCGGGGTAAGTGAGTTGTTCTCATAACCCCTTAGTTGTATCGTTTCCCGGCCGTCTAATGTAAAGTTTCTGCCTAAGCCGTCTCCTCCTAAGAAAAATCGTTCAAAGGGTACTTCTCCGACAGCGCTGTTATAATTGCCTAAGAACCCAAATTCTATGTTGGTCCGCAACACCAACTTATCCACCAGGCGCGCATACCAGTCGCCCTTAAACTTAATCTTGTAATACTCCAACCATCGGAAGCGTTCCTGATCAACACTTTCCAACTCACTGAGTTCAGCGGTAGTTAAGGTACCTCCTACTCTCCTTCTTTCCGTCTGCAGTTCTGTAAGTTCTTCACTTCTTTCTTTTAAGGCGCCAAAGTCTTTATCGCTAAATAAGGAATACGGAGGTGTAAATTTCGCGGTTATTTCAAAAATCGATCCGGTGATCGGAAATATACGCCCCGGTCCGGCTGAAGACCTTGAAATTCCAAAGGTATAGGCCAAAGAGCTAGATTGACCGTTCCCAAAATTGAAAAGCCCGGTTCGGTAATTTTTAAAATCGTACAACTGATAACTGAGGGAATGTGAGAGCGTAAAGAAATCATCTGGCCATTGCACCCTTTTTGCCAGACCCAGGGAAATCCCTGTAATCGCAAACTGTTGATTTTTATCTACTTCTACCCTTCCGTTATTTCCGAATGACGCCAGGAACTGTTGCGTTCTTGAGAGTGACAGGTTAAAACGAACCGGTTTTTTACCTCCCAACCAGGGTTCTGAAAAGTTTAGGCTATACACCCGGAATGTCCTACTTGCCTGTAACCTGAGGGCGAAGGTCTGACCGTCTCCCATTGGTACCGGTTTATACGCTTTCCCGTTAAACAGATTCTGAATAGAGAAATTACTAAAGGATAGTCCCAGGGTGCCTATAAAACCACCACCTCCATAACCACCTTGTAATTCTATCTGACTGGAACCCGATTCTACCAAACTATACGCCAAATCTACTGTTCCGGAGTTCGGATCAGGATTCTGAATGTCTGGGGCAATCTGTTCGGCATCAAAGAAGCCCAACTGACCCAACTCGCGAACACTCCTGATGATATTCTCTTTACTGTATTTCTGACCCGGACGTGTTCTGATCTCTCTAAAGATCACATGGTCATTGGTCTTATCGTTCCCCGTAACCGTTACATGGTTCAAGAATGTCTCTTTCCCTTCAATGATACGGATCTCAAAATTTATGGTATCGTTCTCTGCAGAGACCTCCACCGGGTTTATTTGAGAAAACAAATATCCGTTGTTCTGGTACAGGTTTGTGAGATCCTCTGCATCTGGTTTTGTGTTATCCGCAATTCGCTCTCTAAGAAGTACCCCATTATAGGTAGCACCCTTCTTTATACCCAATACCTGAGTAAGCTGCCTGTCTGTGTAGACCGAGTTCCCCACAAAATCTATATCTCCAAAATAGTATTTGTTTCCTTCCTCAACCTTTATGGCGATTTTTATATTCTCGTCATTCACCCGGGTGATAGTATCTGAAATTACACGGGCATCTCTAAAACCATTTTCTGCGTATTTGTCTATCAATGAGGCGAGATCCTCTTTATAGTCCTCCGGGATGTATTTTGACTTCTTCCAGAACCTGCCCAACTTTTTGCGTTTGGTGTTTTTCAGTGCTTTTCTTAACTGCCCGCTAGAAATTTCCTCATTACCCTCAAAGACTATATTATCTATTTTAACCTTATTGCCTTTGCTGACATTGATGACCATTGTCTCTGCATTGGTCTCTGAAGTGTCCCTTGACGTTGCTATGATAGCCTTGGCGTTGAGGTATCCTTGTTTTTTGTACTTATTCTGCAGATAATTTTTCGTATTGGCTATAAGACTTTCGGTAATCTTCTTTCCTTTTTTTAGATCGGTATCTTTGATAATCTCATCGACCTTCCGTTTTTTAACCCCATATATAGTGACCTTGGATAAAGTTGGCCTCTCCTTGATGTTAAGCTCCAGGTAAATATCATCCCCCTCAATGTTAGTGACGTAGAAGGAGATATCACTAAATAATTCCAGTCCCCATAATTTCTTAAGAACATTACTGATCTGATCTCCTGGCACGGTAATAATTTGCTCCTCCCGCAAGCCGGTATAGGTTTTTACGGTTTGTTCATTATAACTCTGCAAACCAGTTACCTGTAATCCTTTTAAAACATACTTCTTCCCATTATCATAGGGAATCTCCTGTGAAAAGGCAGTACTGGTACTTATAAATAAAAGGAGGGTTGCAAGGAGGTTCAGCAATATGAATCGATTCATACCACTAGTTAAGTTGTTCGCTTGTTTTTCCAAATCGTCGTTCTCTGTTCTGGTAATTCTTTATCGCTTCTGCCAGATGTTCCTCCCTAAAATCGGGCCAAAAGACATCCATAAAATACAGTTCAGCATAGGCTATTTGCCAAAGTAAAAAATTGCTTATTCGATGTTCCCCACTGGTTCGAACAAGCAAGTCTACGTCTGGCAAATTATGCGTGTAAAGATGGCTATTTATAATGGTATCATCAATATTCTCGGGCGAAATTATATTATTTTTAACTTTGAGACTAATTTCCTGAATGGCGTGTTTTAGTTCTTCGCGCGCACCGTAACTCAAGGCCAGGGTAAGGACCATACCACTGTTTTTCGAAGTCTTTTCGATCACTTCCTGTAATTCAGCGTATGCTTTTGAAGGCAGGGAATCTATATTCCCAATGGCATTAAGCCTGATATTATTCTTGTGAAGGGTTTTGAGTTCTTTCTTCAATGAAGATACCAATAGATTCATCAAGGTATCTACTTCTAACTTGGGACGTTTCCAATTCTCAGTAGAAAAAGCGTACAGCGTTAGAAATTCTATGCCCAACTTGGCACTGTTCTCTACCGTTTCCCGCACAGCCTTAACCCCATTTTCATGTCCAAATATCCGGAGTTTTCCTCGCTGTTTGGCCCAGCGACCGTTGCCATCCATAATGATAGCCAGATGCCGGGGTAAAGGACCCGCTTTTAATGATTCTATAGTGTCCATTCTATAAATTACTCAAAACAATCGGAGCAGACTATCCTTCCAAAGGTGTAGGTAAGGGTTATGCCTGAAAATACGTACCAATCGTCACTTAAAATATTACCAAAACGAAATTGTTCAAAATTTGAACCCTCCGGATTACTAGCATCCAGGTTGTCCGTAAATGTGTACCGTGCACCAATTTCGGCACCCAGGATCAGAAACTGATTGATCCTAAGTTTGGCTCCAACGGTCATCGGGATGGCAAAAGCGCCATCCTTCTGCCCGGTTTCTTGCAATGCGCCGGCGTCAAAATAATTAAAATCATAACGAAAATACGTAATTCCTGTATATAGATAAGGTGTAAAGGCCTGTGAAAGAGAATGTAAATTGTATTCCACAAAGTTAAACTCCAGTCCTGCGGAGGTTTCAAAGATGGTATGATCCAGGGAATAGCCTCTTTGTTGTCTGGAAGCCATATCAGATTTTGTATCGTCTGCGGTGAAATTGCCATAGAGAACACTAGCCCGCCACGCATAGCGTTTGCTTTTGTTCCACTTAAATACCCCGCCAAAAGCAGGTCCTGTTGGAGATATAAAGTTCATGCGGCCAACATCCCCTATATTATTAAGACCCCCGGCCATCAGACCTACCTCATAGGTTTGGGCCGCCATCTCTGTGGCAACAAGGGTTAAGAGTATTAATACAAGCTTTTTCATGGACTTAAAAAGTGTGCAAATATACTCCTTTATGACTTTTAGGGTACGTAAACTCAAGATCTTTCGTTTTCTTGATTAACAGGCTTTTGAAGCATTTATTGTTTTAGGGATCAATTGCGTTTGTCTTGTCCCCATAATAATTTGTTACGGATGGTCTTTAGAAAACTTTCGGAAGCGTACTCAATCATTTTGATCGTAAAGTCCGCCTTTTGAATCACGAGTTCCTTTCCATTAGCAATACTGGCGAGGCGAGAGTCCAGGGAAACCATATGCTGGTCTTCGCGTCCCGAAACCTTGATGCGAATCACTGTATCATCAGAAATCACCAGCGGTCTGGCATTGAGATTGTGCGGGGCTATAGGCGTTATGACCAGGGATTGAGCTGTTGGAGTTATCACCGGACCTCCACAACTCAAAGAATAACCGGTAGAGCCTGTTGGGGTTGATATGATGAGTCCGTCTGCCCAATAGGAGGTGAGATATTCGTCATTCAGATGTGTTTCTACTGTAATCATAGAGGTGGTATCCTTACGGCTAACGGTAACCTCATTCAAGGCAAAATTAAGGCCATTAAACTCTTCGATCTGAGGGCTTGCCACGATAGATACCAGGCTGCGTTCAACCACCGTATAGTCACCCGAAACAAATGCATGCATCATAGACCTAACCTCTTCCTTCTTATAGGTAGAAAGGAAGCCCAAACGACCTGTATTGACACCAACTATCGGGATTCCCAAAGCACCCACAAAGGTTACCGCACGTAAAATTGTACCATCTCCACCAAAGCTCACAAAAAGATCAAAGTCGGCATCCAATCCGGAACTATGATTGAAGGTATCATAGGTAGAGGCTGGTTTTTGTGTAGTAATAAGGTCGTGAAATTCTTCTTCAATAACAACGGTAGCCTCCATTTTGGCAAGTTCTTCCAGTAGCTCAAAGACATACTTGAGTGCATTGTCCTGGTAAGACTGTCCATAAATGGCGATCTTCATACGTTAAGAAATTTGTCTAAATAATCCGAACGTTCTTTGAGATCCTCAAGGAATTGATCGTCCTTATTTCCAAAAAGGATGGTGTAGTTATAGCGGCGAAAAGTGTTCACCACTTCATTAAAATTATTGACCCCGATCTTTAAGGTGATCTGTATCACTTCGCTTCTGGCATCCGTTATAAACGCGCCTATCAATTTTGTGTTGTTACTTTCTACAATCTGGGCGATCTCACTAAAGGAATAGTCCTTGATCCCTTTAGCCACTACTATGATAGCCCCTGGTTCTTTAAAAAAAGGAGTGTCTATAAAAACACCTACTATATCATTCAGATCGTAGTAGCCGAGTACGTGCGCTTCCTCATCCAGAACAGGAACCAGATTGGCCTCATTACGGGAAAAGATTTCCAGCACATCGAGCCAGGAAGTGGTTTTATGCGCAAAGAATGATTCCAGCGTGCTCCTAAAAATATCTATGCTCTTATCACCCTCAAAAGATTCCAGATCATTTTCAGAAAGTAATCCCAGGAGTTTCTGATCTTCAGTTATAGCCACATGGGAGTAGATGCTATTCGTGAAAAAGTGAATAGGTTCTTCCAGATTATCCTTGATATCGAAGACCGGAATGGTATGAATTATATGAGATTCTATCAGCATAGCGTTTTAAATTAATGCAAATTAGTAATTTAAAATATCAAAAGGCATGCCTAATTTGTATTTTTGCGGCTGATCAACGATGATACTGTCCTAATGACGAAACTTAGTGTAAATATCAACAAAATAGCCACCCTCAGGAATGCCAGGGGAGGTAATGTTCCAAACCTTTTAAAGGTAGCCTCCGATATTGAAGATTTTGGAGCTCATGGAATCACTGTACATCCGAGGCCAGACGAACGTCATATCAGATACGCCGATGTCTATGCGCTTAAAAAAATAATAAGGACCGAATTTAACATTGAAGGAAATCCCAATGACGCTTTTACGGCCATGGTTCTTGAGGTTCAACCAACCCAGGTAACTCTGGTGCCCGATGCTGTAGATGCTATTACTTCTAGTGCAGGCTGGGACACCATTGCCCATAAGGACCTGCTAAAAGACATGATTGGTACTTTTAAAGCCAAAGGCATACGTACCTCTATTTTTGTGGATCCAGATCCTAAGATGATTGAGGGAGCCGCCGAAACAGGGGCAGATAGGATTGAACTTTATACGGAGCAGTATGCAGAGATGTATACCAAAGCTCCCGAAAAGGCCATAGAGCCATATAAAAATGCCGCCATACTTGCCCATACCTTAGGGCTGGGGATCAATGCAGGCCACGATCTTAGTTTAGAGAACATCGCTTACTTTAAACAGGGGATTGAACACCTTGAAGAGGTCTCAATAGGGCATGCATTGATTTGTGAAGCTATCTACCTGGGCCTGGAAAACGTTGTAAATATGTATATCCACAGATTACGAGCATGAATTTAGTGTACGCCAATAAAGTAGGAAGTGGCAGACCCTTGATAATACTGCATGGGTTTTTGGGAATGTCTGATAATTGGAAAAGCCTGGGAAACCAATATGCAGAACTCGGTTTTGAAGTGCATATGATAGACCAGCGTAATCACGGGAGAAGCTTTTGGTCTGATGCGTTTAATTATACGCTGTTGGCAGCGGATGTATATACGTATTTGGAACAAAATGGGATAGACAAGGCCGATGTAATAGGCCATTCTATGGGCGGTAAGACAGCGATGCAATTTGCCTGTAGCCATCCTGGCAAAGTAAATTCACTGATCGTTGCCGATATTGCGCCCAAATACTATCCCCCTCACCACGATGAGATCATCAACGGCCTCAATGCCCTTAGACGGGAAGATCTAACATCACGTACTGCAGCCGATACAGCATTAGCTACCCACATCAGTGATTGGGGAGTGCGGCAGTTCTTATTAAAAAACCTGTATTGGAAAGAAAAGGACCAACTGGCATTTCGGTTTAACCTAAAAGTCCTCTCAGACAAGTTGAATGAAATTGGAGAACCTATAGGCAGCAATGAGGTTTTTGAAGGTCCCGTCTTATTCTTGCGCGGTAGCCGATCTGAATATATACAGGAACAAGACCTAGCTGAAATTAAGAAGCATTTCCCACGAGCCACCCTGCAAACAATTGAGAATGCCGGGCATTGGTTACATGCAGAGAATCCCGATGAATTCTTGCAAAAAACACTTTCCTTTCTGAATTCATAAAGATAGAAGCCAATAATTGCAGGGTTCCTAATTAATTAGGGCTATAATTGTGTGTGTCATAATTTTAATTAATTTTGGCTACATAAAACCTTTTGTAGATCTATCAACACAAAATTGACTAAATGAAAAAGCTTATTGCATTCCTTGCATTTCTCGGACTCTTTATGGCGTCCTGTAACGACGATGACACAACGGTAGTTAATAATCCAGATCCAGAGCCGGTAACTTACACTAGTGGGACAGCCGATTTCTCAAATTATGTGGCCATCGGAAACTCACTTACAGCCGGGTATTCCGATGCCGCTCTTTTTATAGACGGCCAAACAAATTCTTTTCCGAATATGCTAGCCGGGAATTTTGCCCTTGCCGGGGGTGGCGATTTTAGCATTCCTTTTATGGCAGATAATCTGGGTGGAGCAACCTTGGGAGGACAAACTATCCTGGGAAACCGACTTATTCTATCTTTTGCCACGGGTTCGCCTTCTCCTGTTCCGGTTTCGGGTCAGGGAGCAACGGAAATAAGCAATACACTAACCGGCCCATTTAATAACATGGGGGTTCCCGGAGCCAAGAGCTATCATTTGGTAGCACCGGGCTATGGCAATGTAGCCGGAGTGGCTACAGGCGCGGCTAATCCGTATTATGCCCGCTTTGCCAGTTCCGGATCGGCCACCGTTATTGGGGATGCCGCCGTTCAAAATCCCTCGTTTTTCTCTTTGTGGATTGGGAACAATGATATACTTGGTTTTGCTACTTCCGGTGGCGCCGGAGTAGATCAAACCGGAAACTTGGATCCATCTACCTATGGGAGCAATGATATTACAGATCCCAATGTATTTGCAAGTGTTTTAGATGGCTTACTTCAAACCCTAACAGCTAACGGAGCCGATGGGGTGTTAATGAATATCCCTGATGTAACTACTATTCCTTATTTCACGACGGTTCCTTATAATCCTGTACCCTTGGATGAGGCTACTGCCGCCTTGTTAAATGGCGCTTATGCCGCTTATAATGGTGGTCTTGCACAATTACAACTAGGAGGTGCTATCTCTGCTGATGAACTAGCAAGAAGGACCATCTCCTTTTCTGCAGGAGCTTCAAATGCTGTGGTGCTGATCGATGAAGACCTTACAGACCTTACGGGTTTTAATCCTGCACTGATCAATATGCGGCAGGCCACACCTGAAGATTTGTTAGTATTTACATCTCAAACAATTATCGGAACACTTGCTAATCCTAACGATCCAACCTCTATCAATGGGGTGGCCGTGCCTCTTGCAGATCAATGGGTGTTAACCCCCGAGGAGCAAATGGCGGTAGCCACTGCACAGGTTTCCTATAATCAAACCATAGCGGCTCTTGCCCAAGTATATGATGTGGCACTGGTTGATGCCAATGCCTTTTTAACCACTTTTGCGGAGACGGGATTTCCTTTGAGTGACGGTAGCACTGTTCGCGCGACCTACGGAACCGGCGGTGGATTCTCTCTGGACGGGGTTCATCCTTCCCCAAGAGGGTATGCGCTTTTGGCGAATCTTATGGTAGAGGCAATCAATGCAAAATACGGATCTAATCTTCCCGGGGTAAACCCCCTGGATTTCACCGGTTTGTATTTACAATAAAAAATAAATGCTTATTTTAAAGGCACCTATTACGGGTGCCTTTTTAATTTATAATCTAACGAAACAACCTATGAAACTAATCCTTCGTATCCTGCTCAGTGCCCTAGCCGTTGTTTTATTGGCAAATCTTCTAAGTGGCATTTATGTTGATTCGTATATAACGGCCATAATTGTGGCGATTGTTTTAAGCCTGCTCAATTTTATCGTGAAACCAGTTTTGGTTATTCTTACCCTCCCCGTGACCATACTTACACTGGGGCTTTTCTTACTGATCATCAATGCCGTGATCATCCTACTGGCAGATCAGCTCGTAGCTGGTTTTGGCGTAGAGAACATCTGGTGGGCCTTGTTATTTAGCCTGTTACTTTCATTTCTACAATCCATATTTTTTTCGATTTTAAAGGAACCGAAGGAGACTTCATAAATCACCACTTAGACAACATCCTAAAAACTTGTTCTGCTCTGTAAAATGTACTATTTTTGCGTCCCATTTCGGGAATGTAAATAGAAGAATTAGATGAATATTACCAAGGAGCAAATAGACAACCTGAACGCCGTTGTTAAGGTAGCTATCACAAAAGAAGACTACCAGGACAAGGTAGAAAAGATCCTGAAGGATTACCGCAAACAAGCAAACATACCTGGTTTTAGAAAAGGTCAGGTCCCCATGGGTCTTATAAAAAAACAGTACGGGAAGGCCGTATTGGTAGATGAGGTCAATAAATTGTTGCAGGACAATCTCAACAAATACCTGAACGAAGAGAAACTCGATGTTCTTGGGAATCCGTTGCCAAAACAACAAGACAGTTTTGATTGGGACAGAGACGAGCTTGCTTTTGAATTTGAATTAGGCCTGGCACCAGAATTTGATGCATCCCTAAAGACCAAGAAACCGGTGGTTCAATACAAAATAGTTGCCGATAAGAAAATGATAGATGAGCAATTAGAGCGCATCCAAAAACAGTACGGCAAACTCATCTCTAAAAAGGTAGTAGGTAAAAAAGACGAGCTTACCGGAACCTTTGTGAATGAAGCAGAGGAGATAGAACACAAATCTACTGTTGAACTCGACAAGATCAAGAATAAAAAGGCCCTTGATGCCCTGGTAGGAAAAAAACCTGGCGATGTTGTTACCTTAAAGACCAAAGGTCTGTTTAAAGAAGACTATTTTCTTTCCGGAGCTTTAGGGATCAATAGGGATAAGGCAGATAAGTTGGCCATTGAGGTAAACTTTACCATTGAAGAGATCAATGAACGGCAGCCTGCAGAATTGAACCAGGAATTGTTCGACAAGCTTTTTGGAAAGGACACCATTACTTCTGTGAAAGCTCTTAGAGACAGGCTCAAAGAAGATGCCGAGAAGCAATTTGAACAACAAGCCGATCAGAAACTTCTGAACGACGTCACAGAACGTTTGATTGAAACAACCAAATTTGATTTGCCCTCAGGGTTCTTGAAGAAATGGATACAGATGACAGGGGAGAAACCCCTTTCTGAGGAGGAAGCTCATGATGAATATGAAAAATCTGAAAAAGGACTTCGCTATCAGTTAATTGAAGGAAAGATCATAAAAGATCATCAGGTAGAGATTAGCTTTGATGAGCTCAAGGAATTTGCCAAGGGATTTATTAAATCTCAAATGGCCCAATACGGACAAATGAATCCTGCTGAGGAAGAGCTTGATGCGATTGCCGGCAGAGTGATGAGTAACCAGGAGGAGGTAAAACGACTTTCAGAACAATTGATGAGTCAAAAATTACTTACCCTGTACAAAGAAAAGGCAAACCTGAAGGTAAAAGAGGTCACCTATGAGAATTTTGTAAAAGAGGTTTACGGCTAATTAGTCAGACGTAGTTAAATAGATCCCTTAGGCTATAGAAAATACTAATGTTAAGACTTTTATAAAATAAGATCGAGCAGCTAAACTGCGATCAATTTTCATTAAAAATAAGTATATTTACAGAGCCGAATACTATAAATTCGGCTCCTTTTTTTTATAAAATAATTATATCACTATAATGGATTACGGAAAAGAATTCAAAAACTTTGCTATAAAGGATCAAGGCATCAGCAGTATGTACTATGATGACGTTTTACACAGTATGTATCCTGTGAGTATGACCCCTAATATTATTGAAGAGCGACAATTAAACGCCATCGCAATGGATGTTTTCTCCCGTCTTATGATGGACAGGATCATCTTTTTGGGAACAGGGATCAATGAACAGGTTGCCAACATCGTTCAGGCGCAACTCTTGTTTTTGGCCAGTGCTGATTCTTCCAAGGATATTCAGATCTATATTAATTCTCCGGGAGGAAGTGTCTATGCAGGTTTGGGCATCTACGATACCATGCAATTTATAAAGCCTGATGTTGCTACGATCTGCACAGGGATGGCCGCCTCTATGGCTGCTGTATTGTTATGTGCCGGTGAAAAAGGAAAGCGTAGCGGGCTTAAGCACTCCAGAGTAATGATTCATCAGCCTATGTCCGGAGCACAAGGACAGGCAAGTGATATTGAAATTGCCGCCAATGAGGTTATTAAAATCAAGGATGAACTTTATCATATCATTTCTGCGCATTCCGGCCAGTCTTTTGACAAGGTATATGCAGACAGTGACAGGGATTATTGGATGAGGGCAGAAGAGGCAAAAAAATACGGCATGATCGACGAGATTTTGGTACGTGACAAGGAATAAGCGGTGAAGAGTTACAGCTAATAAAGCAACCACTTACCCCCGTAATAAACCAAAATCAGAATAAATTCGTTATAATAGCCGATAGCATTAAAAAATATGGCCAAAGAAAACTTAGAATGTTCTTTTTGTGGCAGGAAAAAACCTGAAACTAATCTGCTTATAGCGGGCTTAGATGCGCATATCTGTGATCGCTGTATTGAACAGGCCCATGGTATTGTTTCGGAGGAGTCCAAACAATCCAAGACAGACGATCTATCCTCAGAATTAACGCTGAAGAAACCAAAGGAGATCAAAGAATTCCTGGATAGTTTTATTATAGGACAGAGTAGAACTAAAAAAGTGCTGTCTGTTGCGGTTTATAATCATTACAAACGACTTTTGCAGCCCAGTTCAAAGGAAGATGAGATAGAGATCCAAAAGAGTAATATCATTATGGTGGGGCAAACGGGAACGGGTAAGACACTTATGGCCCGTACCATCGCCAAAATGCTCAATGTTCCACTAGCCATTGTAGATGCCACCGTTTTAACCGAGGCCGGATATGTAGGTGAGGATGTAGAAAGCATACTGACAAGGCTTCTGCAAGCGGCAGATTATAGCCTGGAAAAAGCAGAACGAGGAATCGTATTCATAGATGAGATCGACAAGATAGCACGTAAGAGCGATAATCCCTCTATAACCCGAGATGTTTCGGGTGAAGGCGTGCAACAAGGATTATTGAAGCTTTTGGAAGGCACAGTAGTGAATGTGCCGCCAAAAGGAGGACGGAAACATCCTGATCAAAAATTTATCGAGGTAAATACAGAGAACATCCTTTTTGTAGCTGGGGGTGCCTTTGACGGGATAGAACGGATCATTACCAAAAGACTCAATATGCAGGCCATTGGCTATAGTGCCGCCCGCAAAGAAGAACATATTGATGAGGATAATGTTTTGCAGTATATCATCCCAAGAGATCTTAAGGAATTTGGTTTAATACCGGAGATCATTGGGAGATTACCCGTACTTACACATATGAATCCTCTAGACAAGAAAACCCTGCGGGCCATTCTTACCGAACCCAAGAATGCCATCATCAAACAGTATGAGAAATTATTCCTCATGGATGGTATCAGTTTCGAGATCACGGAGCAGGCACTAGACTATATTGTTGAAAAGGCCATCGAATACAAACTAGGAGCCAGAGGCTTACGCTCCCTGTGTGAGGCTATATTTACGGATGCCATGTTTGAGCTTCCCAGCAGTGATGAAAAGGATTTCAAAGTAACCAAACCCTACGCAGAAGAGAAACTATCTTACGAGACCATCAAGAAGTTAAAGGCAGTCTCTTAAAGTTGAAATTTTTTGTGAATAGCTGATTCTAAAAGGCGTAAACAAACCTTCTGAACAATCATCTCATCAGAATACAATTCGTGTCCGTATTGAGGTAATACTTCCAAGGAGACTCCCTTAGAAATGGCCCATTCCCCGGATGGCACTACCTTATCTTTCTCACCAAACAATAAGCGAACAGGACAATCTGGTTTTGGAGCGTCTAAAGGAAGGTCTATAGGAGAAATTGCGTACAGCGATTTCATAGGTAAGCCTTGTAAGGCCGCATTCCAGGCCACCGTCCCTCCTGCGCAAAAGGTTAAATAGTGACAAGGTTCTTTTTCTTTGTGAAGCAATTGCGCTATCGCCGTTTCCATCCCGCCATTATTAAACGCCTCATATAGATTCTCAGAAGTGCTTACTATAAGGTCTACGCCAGCCAATTGCTGAGTATCGTGATATTGAATATCAAAGTATTGTTGTAAGTAGCCCAGGTAAGAGGTAATCCAAAGACCTTTCTTTGAACCCCACATATCTGATAAGATAATTAGTTTTTCAGCCATAAGATGTTCATTTCGGTTAAGTAAGGAGGTACAATTTGAACATTCTTATGGAAAGACTACCATTTTTTTGTCGATTGGTTGCATTTCATCGACCATTTTCTGTATTCACTTCTTATTAAGGTGCCAAGGATTCTTCGTTCATCTGAAGTAATTCATCCAAATATGCTCTGTCATTAGATAACCTCGGGATCTTGTGCTGTCCGCCCAGCTTGTCCTTAGATTTTAGCCAATCATAGAACAGATTCTCTCGCGCCACATTGATTTTGGGCATATTGAGGGTCATGTTGTTATAACGCTTGGCCTCATAATCAGAATTCAACGACTTAAGGGCACTGTCCAGGGATTCGGTAAAAACTCCAAGTCTTTCAGGGGCTCTCCTGAATTCTATCATCCATTCATGCGCTCCCTTTTCCTTCCCGGACATAAATACGGGGGCTACGGTATAATCCTTGATCTGAGCTCCCGTCTTTGTGCATGTCTGTTTAAGGGCCTCTTCTGTATTCTCAATTATGAGTTCTTCCCCAAATACGTTAATATGATGTTTTGTGCGGCCAGTGATCTTTATCCTGTAAGGATCTGTAGAGGTAAAACGAACTGTATCCCCAATTTTATATCGCCATAGGCCGGCGTTGGTAGTTATGACGATCGCATAATTCTTTCCTACCTCCACATCCCATAGTGCAATGGCCTGTTGCTCTTCCGATCCATAAAAATCCATGGGAATAAACTCGTAAAAAATGCCATAGTCCAACATAAGTAGGAGATCGTCTGCATTATTTCTGTCCTGAATCGCAAAAAAGCCCTCCGAGGCATTGTAGATCTCATAATACTTGAAATTTTTTCTTGGAAGCAATTTCGCGTACTGATCCTTGTAAGGATTGAAATTCACCCCTCCGTGAAAATAGACCTCCAGATTTTCCCAGATCTCAAAGAGGTGATCCTTCCCGGTTTCTTCCAGGGCGCTATTTAATAGTACCAACATCCAGGAGGGCACCCCTGCCAGACTAGTAACATTCTCTTGTATGCTTTCCTGAATAATGGCATGCATTTTTGTCTCCCACTCACTCATCAAAGATACCCTGTTGCTGGGCGTACTACTCAATTCTGCCCAGAAAGGCATGTTATCAATAAGGATAGCGGAGAGATCCCCAAAAAAAGAGCCATTGTCCTCGTATAATTCCTTACTTCCCCCCAGGCGCAGGCTCTTTCCTGTAAAGAGCTGTGAATTTTCATTATTGTTGAGATAGAGGCAGAGAAGATCTTTGCCCGACTTATAATGGCAATCTTCCAGTGCTTCGACACTCACCGGAATAAATTTGCTTTTTGCATTGGTAGTACCACTACTTTTGGCAAACCATTTTATAGTGGTGGGCCAAAATATATTTTGCTCCCCTTTCCTTGTCCTTTCTATAAGCGGTTCAACCTCTTCGTAAGAAACGATCGGAACCCGCTCCTGAAAATCCTTATACTGGCTGATGGAGCTAAAATCGTATTTCTTGCCTATTTCTGTATCTTCAGCAATCTCGAGTAATTGATGCAAAACCTCTTCCTGTACTTCTGCCGGATACTTCAGAAAAAGTTCTATCTGGTGATACCGCTTTTTAAGCAACCAGGAAGCAATGGAGTTAAATAATGGAATGGGCATTTTTCGGTATCTTTGGCTAGCTAAAAATAGGGATAAAAAGTAACAATATTTATTGGATACATTATAATCAATTGCCCCATGCAATACGAAGGTGTTTTACGAAAAATGAAAACTGAAATAGGGCATCCTATTCAGTATTATTTGGTGTTTGAAGATGATTTTCTAAATGTGAACCAGGTATTGAACAATACGCTAACCATTGCTTTTTTAAAATACCAATGCCTGAACTGCGGGCTGGAGCGACCTATTTTTCGCCAGGGGTTCTGCAGGAACTGTTTCTATGAGATCCCATCGGCCGGGGAATGGATCATGCACCCGGAATTGAGTACTGCTCATTTGGACAAGGAAGACAGGGACCTGGAATACGAGAAAAAGGTACAGCTACAACCGCACATTGTCTACCTGGCCAATTCGAGCAATGTAAAAGTTGGGGTAACCAGGAAGAGTCAGGTGCCAACTCGCTGGATAGATCAGGGAGCCCATGAGGCTATTGAAATTGTTGAAGTGCCCAACCGATATCTGGCGGGGATCACCGAGGTGGCGCTTAAGGACCATGTGGGAGATAAAACCAACTGGCGTAAAATGCTCACAAATCAGGTTGATGATGAAGACCTGGTAAGCTGGCGCAGCAAACTAAAGCAATATATCCCTGCAGAAGCAGCTCCTTATTTTATTGAGAACAATTCAGAAACTCAACTTCATTTTCCTGTGCTCAGGTACCCTGAAAAAGTTAAAAGTCTCAACCTGGATAAAACCCCTCATTTCCAGGGCAAATTAATGGGAATCAAAGGTCAGTATCTATTGTTCGAAGACAATACCGTGTTTAATATTCGCGGTAGCGAAGGATACTATGTGTCTTTGGGACTTATTTGATCGTATCCTTTTTTACGGCTGCCGTATCCTTTTTCTTTTTCTTTAACAAGCCTCCCAGGACTGATTTGGCCGCATCTTTGACAATATTCTCCTTAGCCGCAGCACTGTCTTTTTTTACAGTATCCGCCTTTTTGGTATTCGCCTTCAGAATACCTCCCAAAGTTTCTTTTACCGCATCAGAGGTGTTGTTATTAGAGGCCGTTGAATCTGTTTTCCCTTTCTTGCCGGCCAATAAACCCTCTAATAAGGTAGATGCCTTTTCCTTCCCTTTATTTAGCAGTTTTTGTTTTTCTATGGCAATTAAACTGCTGGTAAGGTCTTTTACGCCTGTGGTCAGATCAGTTGTTACCTTTGGACTGCTATAGAGTCCACCTATAGAGACACCAACAGGGATCGTTAGATTTTGTAAGCTGCTGTCATCTATTTTGGCGATGAGGTTGGTTACTTCGGAGCCCAGGTATTTGGCCGGCACCTGCAAAGTAGCCTTGTAGTTTAGATTCTTGTCAAAACTGTGACTCCCGTTTACGGTTACCGCAATATCCTGATAACTAAATGTAATAGGCTTTACGGTCACCACCCCATCCTTAAATGAGAGTGCTGTTTTTAGTCCATTCAGATTGAGATTTTCTGGTTTGAAGAAATTGAGTTGAGAGGCCATGGCATTCAACACATTTGCTTTTTCCGGGCTTATTTTGGTCTCAAAAAGTTCTGCAAGCACGTCTCCTGTAATAGAATTTAGATTTGGGGTAAAATCCTGACTCAGGTTTCCTGAGATTTCAATAGTGGAGTTTAATTTTCCTTGTAAGGCAGAGGCAACCGGAGCCAGCGCTTTTAAGAGCGAAAGTTGATTAAAGGCTTCAGATAATTGAAATTGTTCTGCGCCAATACGCATGGCAAAAGAAGGCACTTCAGCCTTTGTAGATACCTCTCCGTTCAGGGCTAACCTTCCATTGAACAAAGAAGAAGTAAGGTTACTGATACTCGCTGTTTCATCTTTGATCCGCAATACGCCTTCCACATTCTTTAGGACAAGATTGTCATATAATACGGTTTGCGCTTTTGCATTAATCGTACAATTCAGAAATGATGGTATCTTAATACTAGCCGGCTCCTCAGGAGTCTTTGTAGTTGCTTCATTTGGAACTTCACTTTCTGCTACCATAAAATCGTTCAGAGAAAAAGTATTGGATACAAGGTTAAAATTGCCCTCTACCTCTTCCTTATTGAACATAAAGCCCAGCAGGTTATTCAGGGTTCCGGAGATGGTAAAGTCTGTTTTACCCATGGTCCCCTGCATTTTATTCAGGTTCACCCGTTCCGGTTTAAAATCCAGGGCGATGGTCTGAAATTGAACCGGGGCGGTTAATTCGTCATTGGTGTATTCAAAGCCATCAATATTCAATTGTCCTGAAGTACGTGTGTTGGCATACTGTTTCTTTTCCAGGGAGGCCATATCGAAGGAGGTAGAGACATTGGCTTTCAGTAATCCCTTTAAATCCTTTTCGGCAGCGTAGGGATAAGCTCTGGAAAGATTTGCCAAATTCATATTGGCATCTATCTGGGCATTAACTTTGGTGTTGCCGGTTAGTTCCCAAGCCTTCGCGTTCATAGCAAAGCGGTCCTGGTCTATATTAAAAGACGCCTTCTCAATGGTAACGTAGGTGTCTTTGGCAAACCCGGTTTCATTACTTACCTCAGCGGCTATGATAATGTTCTCTACGGCCTTTGGCAGGTCGGGATATTTGAAGGACGCTTTATCAGATCGAATATCGATCTTAAACATAGGAATATGGGTATCATCCATTTTTCCTTTGATCTCCCCTTCCACCGTAAAGTTTCCTGTGGTGGCAACATCTTTAATGTTTTTAGAATACTCCTCGGGGAAGATGGCCAGGAAATTCTTAAAATCTGAAGAGGGGGTTTGAAATTTGATGTCCATCTCATTGTATTCATCTGCCACTTGTACAAATCCTTCAAAAACTAGAGGTAACTGGTTAATGCGGCCATTGTTCTTTAAAAATGTAAAGGTGAAGGTCTCCAGATCTATCCCTATGAGCGCTTCCAGGGCTACCTGGTGTTTGTTCAGGTATTCTGTACCATCCATTTTCAGGCTTACCAGTGCTTCTGAAGTGGTCTCTAATTCGGACTTCTTAAGGGAAAGATCTCCGGATCCACGGTGTTCTATGTTAGACACTTCCACATACATCCCTCCGGCTATATCATTGTATATTACACGCGTATCACTGAGGGTGTATTCATTGAGATCCAGGGTAAAACCACTATCAGCACTGTTTGTTGCTGAAGATGTTCCTGTTTCTTTGGCAATATCGTAATTGGCCTGTTCTGCCTCATTGATCTGAATGTTTAACAGGGCTTTATCTAAACTCAGTTTTTTTAACTGAATAGGTTCCGACGCATCTTTAAAGAGTTCATAAATAGAAAGGGTGAGGTCTAGCTGTCCTGCTTTAAACAAGGTATCCCCTTCAAAGGGGGCATTGTTTAGCAGTACGGCATCGGTTATGCGTAATTCTGCATTGGGAAAACTGCGAAACAGGCTAAGGTCGGCCTCGGCAAAGTCGAAAGAACCGTTGATACTGTTATTTACTTTGGTTTTAATGATCTGCCCAATTTTGCCTTCCAGCAGAAAAGGTGCTGCTATCAGGATGCCAACTAGGAGCAGGATAATACCGGCTGCTATTTTTACAACTTTTTTCTTCATCAAATAAGATTTTTTGGTTTGAAAGCGAGTTAGATCTCCAGCTGAATTTCTTCCCCCATTTTTAATTTAAATCGCTTCCGCAGAATATATACGAAAAAATACAGGAAAGGGGTGTCGATCACAGCAATAAATACTTTAAAAAGAAATCCACTGATCACAAGACCGGTAAAAAGGTTCCATGGTAGCACCTGAAAGACACATAACAGACCAACAACGGTAAAGGTGTCTATAAACTGGGATAAAAATGTGGAAAAGTTATTTCGCAACCAGAGATGTTTCCCCTTGGTGACCCGTTTCCAGAAATGGTAGATGGCTATATCTACGTACTGGGCAAAAAGGTATGCGATCATAGAGGCCAGGACCGCAATGGGAGAGAGTGCGAAAACGCTTCGGAAAACCTCGTCTCCAATAGGCGAGGCCGGAATAGCAGGGGCCATTTCAGCCAATAAGATGATCCCCATTGAAAAAAAAGAAGCAAATATGCCGGCAGTAACAATCTGATTGGCCTTTTTCTTCCCATAGATCTCCGAAATAAGGTCCGTTATCAAAAAGGTGACGGGATAGGGTAAAATACCCACGGATATCTCAAAGAGAGAAGCGCCAAAAACCGTAATCTCACCAAAGGGTTGCCAGTAAAAGAACTTTTGAAAAATAAGGTTAGAAACTACCAGGGAAGTAATAAACAAGGCTCCCAGGTACAAATAGATCTTGTACGCAACTTTTTTATCCTTCGTGGTCATCCCCTTATTTAATGGTTAATCTAAAGGGCATGCTGGCCTGGATGCCGCGTTGCTGGGCATTCCTTTTTATTTCTTTATACAACCCAAAAGCATCTTCGCCAAGTTCAGATTTGATCATGTCTTCTTGCACCCTGGTTTTGGCCCCGGAAAGATCTTCCATCAGCATTTCAAAATTAGACTTGTACCTTGGATATCTTCTGATACTATACGCAGTAAGGTCTGCCAGATCAGCGGCCGAAGCAATAGCGTCGTCTAGACTACCCAGCTCATCGATCAGTCCTAGTTCTTTAGCATCTACACCACTCCAAACCCTTCCTTGAGCCAGACTATCTGCTCTGGCCATTGAAATATTCCTGCCGGCGGCTACCCTGCTGAGAAATGTTTGATAGGTGGTTTCAATATTCTCTGTAACCACACCCCTGAACTGCGGGGTCATAGGTTCAAAAAGGGAATATTCCGTAGAATTGACGTTGGTTGCCACCTGTTCTGCATTGATCCCAATATTTTTGGACAATTCGCTAATGTTCGGGATGGTCCCAAAAACACCTATAGATCCTGTAATCGTTGTTGGTTCTGCAAAGATCTTATCGGCCCCCACGGCGATGTAATAACCTCCTGAAGCGGCTACATCTCCCATAGACACAATCACAGGTTTTTCTTTCTTGGTCAATTCTATTTCCCTCCAAATGATATCTGAAGTAAGGGCACTTCCACCAGGAGAATTTACCCGTAAAACAACGGCCTTAACCTTTTTGTCTTTTCTTGCCTTGATCAATGCATCGTTGATGATCCCCTGCCCAATATATGAGGGGCCACCTTCTCCGTACATGATCTCTCCCTGGGCGTAGATTACCGCTATGCGATCACTTCCTTTATTCAGTATCTTCTTACTTGCCTCTTTCATGTAATCGGAAAGACCAATGTATTGAAGACTCTCATTTTCTGTGCGCCCGCTGGCTTTCTTTAATACACCCTCATACTGATCCATATACAAGAGGTCATCTACCAGTCCGGTTTGTTTTGCGTACTGAGGATTGCGCCCTCCCAGGGTATCGGCAATGCGGTTCAAATCGTCCGTATTGATATCTCTGTCTGTGGCAATGTCCTCAACAATAGATCCCCACAGCGACGACAATAATTCTTTGATCTGTGTACGGTTGGCCTCACTCATGGAGTTTTCCAAAAAAGGTTCTACGGCGCTTTTGTATTTTCCGTGACGGATCACTTCCATTTTTACCCCGGTCTTTTCCTGCAGCTCTTTGAAGAACAATACTTCTGCAGATAAGCCTCTGAAGTCCATATTTCCTAAGGGATTAAGGAACACACTATCGGCCACACTCGCCAGGAAATAGTCTTTTTGCATGTATAGATCAGCATAGGCGTAGACAAACTTTCCCGATTCTTTAAAATCTCTGATAGCTTCTCTGATAGCCTGTGTCTGCGACCATCCCGCCATTACAAACTGGCTCTTAAGGCTAATCCCTTCTATCTTTTCATCATTCTTTGCCACCGCAATTGCATGGATAATATCATCCAGGCCCATGGCCTGATCAAAAAGTCCGGCAAAAGGATCGGCCTCGTTGCTTCCTGTATAGTCGTTGATAGGATCGTCGAACTGTAGTTCCAGAACAGATTTGTTCTTCACCACTACCCCTTCTTCCACATTGGCAAGGCTGATAAAAATCAGGAACATAAAGAACATTATCCCAAAGGCTATTAGGGTTCCAAGGATGGCTGCTAAAAGGTTTCGTAAGAAATTCATATATCGACTACTTTATGGCCTCAAAGATAATGAAAGAGCCTATCTCAGAGCGAATCTTGGCTATATTTTAAGGAAATGCGCACATAGGAGATACTTATATAAAAAAACAAAGGTCAAATCTAAAATTACAAACCTAAGACTGCTAGTATCCCGGGGTAATCAGGGTAGAATAGAATTTCCATTATGATTCATAAATAGCTGAAATTTGAGATGTTTAATAATTCTCTACTTTTGAAAAAAAAGTAATGGAAGAACTCACCCTTACCACTCCTGCACTATTATTCTCGGCCATCTCATTGATCATGCTGGCATATACCAACAGGTTTCTTGCCTATGCGGCGGTGATCAGGAATCTGCACGACAAATATCTGGTACAGCAGGACGAGTCGTTAATTGAGCAGATCAAAAACCTCAAGTTACGACTAAATCTTACCAGATGGATGCAGATCTTTGGCATTACCAGCCTCCTGCTTTGTGTGCTTACGATGTTTCTGATTTACATAAAACAACCCATGCTGGCCATTTGGATATTTGGCATTGCCTTGCTTTTACTCATTTTTTCTTTAGCCTTATTGATCAAAGAAATTCAAATTTCTACAAAGGCCTTAAAACTTCATTTAAGCGATATAGAAAAGCACCTAAATGCCTAGGAAATTCCAAATAAAAAATTCCAAATTCCAAATAACCCTCAATCCTTTCCTTTCTTGTACAGCCGATGGTAGTACCAGGCTGTAAGCCCTCCAATAGAAGAAAAAATTGCCAGCATCCAAAAGACGTCCTGATGCCCCCTTACTCCGGGTTTATTTTCTAAAAGATAGCCCATGGCAGGTCCGGCAAAAATATCTGGCGTGTACCCAATGAGGGATATGAGCCCCACTGCGGTCCCTGTAAGCACCAATGGAATTTGTCCCCGTTGCATCACCGCAAAATAAAGCGACCGTGCAGCGTACACCCCGGTAGCCACTATAAGAATTGAAATAAAGAACAAGGATGTAGCTGAAGCAGAAACGAGTCCGGTGGCAAATAACAGGGCGCCAAGGACGGCAATCACAAAACTTGTCATTAACCAGAAGGTTGTTTGGGTTCTATCTGCCAGCACACCAATAAGTACTCCTATTACCGGTCTTATAAACAATAAGAAAGTACCCACCTGGGCAGACTGTACCTGGTCGTATAGCATTACATCCTGCGCATAGAGCGAGAATACATCGGTGATC
Organism: Muriicola sp.; assembly: GCF_049669965.1. Lineage (NCBI taxonomy): Bacteria > Pseudomonadati > Bacteroidota > Flavobacteriia > Flavobacteriales > Flavobacteriaceae > Muriicola > Muriicola sp. The sequence goes on from NZ_JBATLB010000044.1 coordinate 25,594, forward strand.
TTATAACCAACGTAGGCGCATAAAATTATGATCATGAGTAACCAAACGGAAGGAAGGCGCAGCACCTCCTTAATTTGTGAGATAGTAATTTTATCCAGGATGATCTCCTTTTCTATTCTGCTGTCCATTTTCATAAAAAACCATACCAGAAATCCAACAAACGCAACGATCCCTGTAGACACCAGTATCACATATTTAAAAGCTTCTCTGCTTTCTGCTATGCCGGCTTTAGCAATTTCGGAGGTAATGAACAAAGAGAAAATAAGCACCCCCATGGTTCCAAAAAGTGCACCCACCAGGCCGCGTCCCCCATCCAGAAACCCAAAAGCCTTACCCTGGGAGGTATTGCCTCCCCAGACCCTGGTTGCTTTTATCATGGGCGCCCAAAATAAAAATATGGTGGTAAAGCCCCAATACCCATAGAGTATTTTTAAGACGGTATAGCTTGGAAAACTCGCATAGACCAGTCCGCCTAAGGCGGTTAACCAGAGGGCCATAGCAATTAGTTTTCTCGGCGGGAACTTGTCGGCCAGCGGACCTCCAAAAAGATAGGATACTAAGGCAACTACTCCGTACACAGAAAAACAAAGACCTAGTTGTACATTATCTAACCCAAAAGCATCCAGTACCGTGGGGCGGAATACTCTGGAAAGGACAAATGGTAAAATAAACACAGACTCCCCCGCCAGTATAACTAACAAAAGAAAATACCACGGGGCCGTTTTTTGATGCATACTAGTATTTTGTTCAGATTTTAAGATCCGTAAGGAAGGATTTTGTCTAAAAATAGGATTTTGTAGAGAAAGTAACTATTTATTTGGAGTAGCCATGGGTATATCCCCAGGACATCTCGTTCCCTGAGCCATTCAAATCCGTTTCTTTTTCTTTAATTTGCCAAAGTTATGGCCAACATTCACACCGCCTTTTTATCTCTTGGAAGCAACCTGGAAAACCGGGTCTACTACTTGCAGAAGGCACTCTTTCTATTACAGGAAAAGACAGGTTCCATAAAAGATATTTCCCCGGTCTACGAATCGGCTTCCTATGGGTTTGAGGCGGACGACTTTCTCAATCTTTGCGTAAAACTGGAGACCTCTCTAGCTCCGGAGGAGCTGTTGACCCTGATGTTAAAGATAGAATCCTCCCTGGGCAGGACCAGAAGTGCTGAAGCGGGATACCAGGCGCGTACGCTGGATATAGACATCCTCTATTACGATTCGCTCATCCTAAACTCCGATTCTCTGCAACTCCCGCACCCTGAACTTCATAAAAGACGATTTGTACTGCGTCCCTTGGCCGATATTGCTCCCCAGCTATACCATCCTGTACTGAAAAAAGACAGTAGAAACCTTTTGCAGGAAAGCAAGGACAAGATTATTCCAAGAAAGACCGCTATAAAACTCTACAAGAACTGGCAAGAACTTTTTGCCGCGCTTAATTTTGTGGCTATTGAAGGAAACATCGGAGCCGGTAAGACCACCCTGGCACATAAGATTTCAGAGGATTTTAGTGCCAAACTGGTATTAGAACGCTTCGCGGATAATCCTTTTTTACCCAAATTCTATGAGGACCCCTCTCGTTATGCCTTTCCATTGGAAATGTCGTTTATGGCAGATAGGTATCAACAATTTACGGAAGACACCTCCCAATTTGACCTGTTTAAAAATTTTATGGTGAGTGATTATGACGTGTACAAAAGCCTCATTTTCGCGAAGATCACTCTTCAACCTGATGAATATTTGCTATATCGTAAGGTCTTTACCCTTATGTACCGTGAGTTGCGCAAGCCTAACCTTTATATATATCTTTATCAAACAACAGACAGGCTCTTAGAAAATATCAAAAAACGGGGGCGTACCTATGAGCAGCAAATAGAACCAGACTATCTGGAGAAGATCAACCGGGGGTATTTTGACTACATTAAAAGTTTTCCCGAACAAAAGACCCTGATCATGGATGTTAGTGAGCGCGACTTTATACATCACCCTGCCGACTATGATCTTGTGTTAGACGACATACTGAAATTCACCACCCAACTTCAAAATCCCACTTAATTTTTCAGGAGTTAGTTTTACACCAAAAATCCCACACCACTATCCCGGCACTAACGGCAATGTTCAGCGAATGTTTGGTACCTAATTGCGGGATCTCCAGTACCCCATGGCAAAGGTTTACGGCCTCCTGAGAAACGCCCTTCACTTCATTGCCAAGGACAAAGACATAGGGTTTTTTGGAGGTGGGTAAAAAGGAATTCAACGGGGTGGCTCCAACTGCCTGTTCCACCGCCATACATTGATGGTCTTCTTTTAATTCCTGTAGTAAGGCTATAGCATCATTATGGTATTCCCATTCTACACTTTCTGTAGCTCCAAGTGCCGTTTTACGAATATCCTTATGAGGAGGGGTGGCAGTAATACCACAGAGATAGATCTTCTGCAGCAGGAAGGCATCGGCCGTGCGAAAGACAGAGCCAATGTTGTGCATACTACGTATGTTTTCCAAGACCAGCACCAGGGGCGTTTTCTCAGCCTCCCTGAACTGGTCCACATCTAGTCTGTTAAGCTCCTTATTCTGTAATTTACGCATTTGCCTTTCCTTAGGTTTTTGGATGGTTTAAGTTATCCGAAAATATCAACAACTATATGTATTCCCTTGGTAAAATAGTATTTTCGTTCCCCAGGGCAAAGATAAACCTAACACCAATATTTTTCCGTGTCTCAAATGAAAAAACAAAAGAAGGTGACCCCTTTGATGAAACAGTTCAACACCATCAAGACCAAGTATCCTGATGCGTTGTTGCTTTTCCGGGTGGGTGATTTCTACGAGACCTTCGGGGAAGATGCGGTAAAAGCTTCCAGGATCCTTGGAATCATCCTTACCCAACGCAACAATGGAGGTGACCGCACCGAACTGGCCGGTTTTCCGCATCATTCACTGAATACTTACCTCCCCAAGCTTGTAAAAGCGGGAGAAAGAGTGGCCATCTGCGACCAATTAGAAGATCCCAAACAAACCAAAACCATTGTAAAACGAGGTGTTACGGAACTGGTAACCCCTGGTGTGTCCCTGAACGATGACATCCTGAGCTCAAAAAGCAATAATTTTCTTTGTGCCATACATTTCGGAGTCTCTACCTATGGAATTTCTTTTGTGGATATCTCCACGGGAGAATTCCTAACATCCGAAGGAAGTGCGGAAGAAATAGATACGCTCTTGCAACATTTTGGTCCCAATGAAGTGCTGGTCTCCAAAAAACATAAAACAGATTTTACCGAAACATTTGGCAATCGGTATCACACCTTTTATCTGGAAGATTGGATCTATCAGGAAGACTACGCTCAGGAATCCCTGCGTACCCATTTTAAGACGGCCTCCCTCAAAGGGTTTGGGATATCCGGCCTTCTGCTGGGAATCATTGCCTCAGCGGCAGTGCTGCATTACCTTTCAGAAACCGAACACAAAAGGTTGCAACATATCAATAAACTGGTTCGTATAGGAAATGAGGAGCACGTCTGGATGGATCGCTTTACCATTCGCAACTTAGAGCTCTACCACTCCCCTCACCCGGAAGCTGTTACCTTACTCCAGATCATAGACAAGACCCTTTCCCCTATGGGAGGACGTTTACTAAAACGATGGCTCGCCTTTCCCTTAAAAAATCTGGAAAAAATACGCGGCAGGCATCAGGCCATTGCCCATTTTTTAAAGGAAGAAAAACTACTTACCTCCCTGCAACAGAGTATTAAGAAAATGGGAGATCTGGAACGTCTTATCGCCAAAGTGGCTACCGGAAGGATCAATCCCAGGGAAGCTGTTCAATTAAAAAACTCTTTGGAAGCCGTTGTGCCTGTCAAACAATTACTTTCCAATGCCGGGGTGGATGCCGTGGACAAGTTGGGAGAAGGCCTTGATCCTTGTGAAGCGCTACGTAGCAGAATCAAAGAAGTTCTGAGTGAGGAAGCCCCTGTAAATGTGCTCAAAGGTGCCACCATTGCACCTGGTTTTTCGGAAGAGTTAGATGAACTGCGTGGCCTGGCGACCAGTGGGAAGGATTATTTAAACCAGATGCTGGAGCGGGAAACCAGGCGCACCGGAATTAGTTCCCTAAAAATAGCCTCCAATAATGTTTTTGGGTACTACATAGAGGTAAGGAACACCCATAAGGATAAAGTTCCTGAGACCTGGATCCGGAAACAAACCCTGGTAAATGCCGAACGCTATATCACTGAAGAGTTAAAGGAGTACGAGGCAAAGATCCTGGGGGCAGAAGAACGAATTATGGATCTGGAACAACAGTTGTTTGCCCAGCTTATCCTTTGGATGCAGGCGTATATAACTCCTGTACAGCAAACAGCGCAGGGTATTGCCATCCTGGATTGCCTTTGCGGATTTACCCAACTTGCCAAAGAGAATGAGTATGTGGCACCCACAATGAACGATTCTACGGAACTCATTATCACCAACGGGCGGCACCCGGTCATTGAAAGGCAGTTACCCCCGGGAGAAAATTATATTCCCAATGATGTGGTCCTTAACCGGGACACGCAACAGATTATCATGATCACAGGGCCCAATATGAGCGGAAAATCTGCTATTTTAAGGCAAACAGCCCTTATAGTTCTCTTAGCACAGATAGGGAGTTTTGTGCCCGCTGAGGCCGCCCAGATTGGGTTGGTAGACAAGATCTTTACCCGTGTAGGAGCCAGTGATAACATCTCTATGGGTGAGTCTACCTTTATGGTGGAGATGAATGAGACCGCTTCCATTTTGAATAACCTTTCTGAGCGTAGTTTGGTCTTGTTAGATGAGATAGGACGGGGTACCAGTACGTATGATGGGATTTCCATTGCATGGGCCATTTCCGAATACCTCCATGAACATCCCAGTAGGGCAAAGACCTTATTTGCTACCCATTACCATGAGCTCAATGAGATGGCCACCACCTTCGAACGCATCAAGAATTACAATGTATCTGTAAAAGAACTACCTCATAAGGTCTTATTCTTACGAACGTTAACCCCTGGAGGAAGTGCTCACAGCTTTGGGATCCATGTAGCAAAGATGGCAGGAATGCCGCAGCAGGTATTGAGTAGGGCGAACAAGGTCCTGAAGAAATTAGAGCAGAGTCACTCTAGTGAAGAAATTACCGGGAAACTTCAGTCTGCCGCCTCGGAGATGCAGCTCAGCTTCTTTCATTTGGATGATCCTCTATTAGAGGAGATCAAAGAAGAGATCTTAACACTGGATATTAACACGCTTACCCCGGTGGAAGCTTTGATGAAGCTCAATGAGATAAAGCGATTACTCACCAAGAATAAGAAGGCCAGCTCTTAAGGCTTTAATGGCATGAAGGCTTTATTTCTTTTTCCCTGAAAGTTCTTTGGATTTTATAGAATTGTATTAAATTTGCGTCCGCATCTCTAAGAGATGCTATGTTCTTACATACGCGAAAATAGCTTCCCGTTATCCCGATTGCTATCGGGAGGGAGTAGAGCGCCAAACAAAAGTAAAGTTTGTTTACGCTCAAAAGGTATTTTCGATAACGCGAAAATAGCTCAGTTGGTAGAGCGCCACCTTGCCAAGGTGGAGGTCGCGGGTTCGAATCCCGTTTTTCGCTCAGAAGAAATGCTGTTTACCAGCATTTTTTTTTGAAGCCCTCCTTCGCCAAGGCTACGGAGGACAAGCTCGAGTGGTGGAATTGGTAGACACGTTGGACTTAAAATCCAATGGACATTAGTCCGTGCGGGTTCAAGTCCCGCCTCGAGTACAAATGCAAGAAAAAGCCAGCGCTATGCGCTGGTTTTTTTGTTTCAGAAAGCCGAGCCAAGCTTGCTTGAGTGAAAGCTGATGAAACAAAAAAGCGGCACGAAATGCCAGCTTTTTCTTGTTCAACATGTTCGGGCGGGACTCACGAAGTCTGCTAAGACGAGTAATTCCCGCCCTGGTTTTTTAGAACCTATCCATAACAGATGCAAGCTGGTTAAAAGGAGAGTCTTTGAACATCTGCTGCATTTCATTGGCACTGGACACGTCCTAAGAATCTATATCATGATTGAAAACTGTTAAGGCAAACATGCCCTGCGGCTCAAATTTAAAGAATACTGATCAGGAAAGAATTGTTGGAATTATTTAAAAAACTCTATATTGAATCAAAATTACCTCAACCATATGGCAACACGATTTGCAAGCAAATGGCTCGTTTTGGGAATCGATCTGTTCACGGTTGCGGTTTCTTTTATTCTGGCCTACTTCATCCGGTTTAATCTGAACATGAATTTTGATTTGTCCATATTGGTACTGCAGTTACCATTGGTCGTACTGATTGCTTTGATAGCTTTCCTGATTACAGGTTCTTACAAGGGGGTTTTTGGGTACGCCGGTAT
>NZ_JBATLB010000045.1:0-4810 GCF_049669965.1 Muriicola sp.
CTCTTTCTAAGTTTGTAATAGCCTTTCATTGGTGGGGCTGCTAACTGATGATTTGTATAATGCCAATGATAAGACTGGCCATGGCAAAAATGAAACTTAAGGCAAAAAACCTCAGGGATTTTCGCACGCTCCCAAATTTTTCATCAATGATTTTGCTTTCCGCATGGATCTGCGCACTCAACTGAGTAAAGAGTTCTTGTTCATTTTCACAGATCTCCATCAATCGTTTAACATATTCATCGGAGGTCCCAAAAGCCTTGACGGCATCGCGAAAGAAAAAAACATTATCTTCATACTGCATTTCCATACGCGGCATAAAGCAACGGAAACAGTAATAAATGGATACAAGGACCGAAACAAGCCAGCAAACGGCACAAATGGTGAACAACCAGCTGTTTTCAAAAATAGGTTCAAAATAGTCTAACCGATCTGCAAATAGCCCAAGAATAAGGCTATGAAAGGAGAAGATGACCCCTGCTTTAAACTCAGAAGCCCTGATTAGTTTTTCCAGTCGCTCTAACTGTTCCCAATAATTGTTTGGATCTTGAATAATCATGTGTTCATTAATTAACAATATGTGCTTAATAGATTTGCACCTTGTTATTTGTACACAATTTAAGTATTTACTTCGGTCTGTGCTTTCTGGTGGCGAATAATTTTTCTGCCTTTTACGAAATACATCTCCATTTCACCTTTGTTCTTTACCAATACTTTGCCCCTGGGTTCGCACTCATAGACCTTTTTTATTAGTTGATAAGTATTTTCAGAGATATTGATACGGCCGGGTTCGGACAGGGTTTCCATACGGGAAGCTACATTGACAGCATCGCCCCAAATATCATAAGCGAATTTATTTAGCCCCACTACTCCGGCTACCACGGGCCCGGTGTTGATCCCAATTCGCACATCGAACGAAACGATACCGGGTTCAGGATTGATCTTCATATCTTCCATGACCTGTGCCATCTCAAAAGCCGCTTCCACCATTTTAAGGGGATGATCTGTGGTTGGGAAGGGCAAGCCTCCGGCACACATATAGGCATCACCAACGGTCTTTATTTTTTCCAACTCGTATTTGTCCATGATCTGATCAAATTTGGAAAAATAATAATCCACACTGCGCACCAATTCTTCCGGTGAGAGGTTTTGTGCATAGCTGGTAAAGCCTTTAAAATCGGAAAACAAGATAGTGGCCGATTCAAACCTTTTGGCCGCCACTTTGCCGTTTTCTTTTAATTCCAGGGCTGTTTCCTCAGGGAGGATGTTATGTAATAATTTTTCGGACCGTTCCCTTTCTACTTCTATAATCTTGTTTGTCTTCTTCATATAGCGGTACCTTTTGTAGGAACCTATGGCGAGTACAAAAACAAGCAATAATCCCAAAACGGTACCATAAATAACGTATTGCCGGCGTTTGACCTCCAGTGCCGAGATCTTTAAATTTTGATCCAATATCTGTACTTTCTGATTCGCCGTTACTAATTCATCTTCTTTCTTTTGCAGATCAAAATCGAATTGCAATCCTCGGATTTTGTCGTCTGTTTCTAAATTGAAAAGAGAATCTTTGGTCGCAATTAATAGGTTTTGATATTCATATGCAGCGTTATACTTCCTCTGGATAGCGTAAACTTTTGCCAGTCCTTTGTAAATATCCTTTAATTCGAATTTGACTCCCATCTCCTTTGCCAAAGTCTCAGCCTCCTTGTACATATCCAGCGCCTTCGAGGAATTAGTGTTTTCGTAAACTTTGCCCAATTCGGTCAATGCCTGAACCGTTTGTAATTGTTGGTTGTTTTCTAATGCCCCTTTCTTTGCCTGCTCTAAAAAATTTAGGGCCTTCTCTGTATCCCCAATTTGGAATTCTAGTTTACCGAGCTGTAAAAGGCTCTCTGTCTGGTCAGAGATATTTTGAGCTAATGGAAGTGCTTCCTCGTAGTACCTTAATGCCTCACTAAAATTTCGCTTTTTAAAATAAATTTCACCGACCCCCATGAGATAGTAGGTTCGCACCTGAGGGTCATTCAATGGTCCGAGATAAGGATTTAATCGATTGTAATAATTCAAAGCTAAGTCATAATCCTTTGGCGTGTCGGCGTAAACGCTTGCGATATTTATCAAAGCTGTGGCTATTCTTAAGGTGTCCTTTATTTTTTCAGATATTCCTAAAGATTTAAGATAATATTCGATAGCCTTGGTATTGCTGCCTTGACTGTAATAAACCGCCCCCAAATTATTGGCCATGTTGGCAATACCCAGGGAATCCTTTATCACCTCAAAAGTCCTGAGGGATTCTGACCAATATTCCAGAACTTTCAAGTATTCACCCTGATAATATTGGGCTAAGCCCATATTTTTTAAGGCATAGGCCCTACCCCTTTTATAGCCCAAACTATCAGCCATTTCTAAGGCTTGTTTCGAATAAAACAATGCTTTCGGTATGTCTTCTTCGTTGAGTATTTCTACACTCAGGGCATTAAGAGTGGACACCATAGAGGTATCTGCTATACCCTCGATCACTTTTTGTTTTAGACTATCAATTTGCGGATTTTGGGCAATTACCGGGTTTAAAATTATAGTTGGAAAGAAAACCAACAAAAAACCTAAAAACGTCCCAACCAAAATTTTCATTCCCTACTCTTTTCTGATAATTATAAAACTATCACACTGACGGTGCCCTATATTCGTTTGAACAATATAGAGACCACTGTCTAACAATGCCATATCAATCTCTATGCTATCAGTTGCACTGAATTCAAAAACAGAATGTTGCATGGTTTCCATGTTTGTAAGTTTAATCGTAGCTGCACCAGTAACATCTTCCTTCCGTTCGAGATTTAAAATATAATTATTTGCAGCCCCAATAGGATTATTGTAAATAACACATTCACTTTCATAGGCAGTGGTTTGCATAGGGTTTCCAGAATCTTCCACCGACATTTTGACGGGTGAACTGAAATTAGTGAGGCAGGAAAACTGTACCCCAAATTGCCTGGTCGAAACCTGACCGGTATGGCCTCGTGCCCCTACCCTGTAGATCAGGGAAGACCTACCTTCATAGGATACTTCCACATTTACCCTTGGTTCTCCGTTAAAGGTAGACGTATATGAGTTATTAAACCCATTTACCCTCAGGATCCCTTGGGTGGGATTTTCAACCACTTCCACCTGTGAAGGGGATGTGCCTCCTTCTAACGTATATTGCTGTGGCAAGTTGATCTCTACATATTCCTGGTATGCCCCTGTCCCATCCACATCGAGAACTCCTGCAATAAGGTCTGCAGTGATATTAGCAGGAGTATTGGTGCCAGAATTAACCAACTCTATGGAATACTCAAGATATGGCTCAGGAACAGCTTCTGTAATGGTGAAGGATACCAAAGGCCTTAATTGTTTTCTATCCTCAGAACCTTGATGGAAATTGTTATCATCAATCACAAAATCCCTTACAGTTCCCCTTGTTTGCAATGTTACCAGGGCATCCAAACCTGTAGCAACATTTGCAAAACGGTACTTACCAAAAAGTGCATCAAATGTATAGTTGCTAAAATCAAGGGCTAAGGCATCCCCACAGGCAGAGACATTTACTTGTCCTGAAGAACTGCAGGTATCACCATCAGCAATACTATAATTAGTGAGCTCAACCTCTTGTATTTTGATGGTATAAATTCCCTCTCCTAATACAAGGCCTCCACTTGGAATAATCGTTTCTTCCGGTTTTCCATCTATCTCCTCAACTACTACATAGGTAATACCATTTGGTAAGAATATACTATCATCATCTTCACACAGATAAGAGATCGTAGCATTTATCATATCCTGGGTAAGGAGGTCCCCTTCCCGGATCTCGACATCGTCTATACAAACAAATAAATCAGCCTTGGTAATTGCCAACTTATTATTGGCCCCTTCACCATCTTGATATAAGACCGTATAGTTGGCCAACTGTTCCACAGCCTCATTTGCAATCCTGATGTTGTAAAAGCCAACATCCAAGCATGAGCCAAAAGGTATTTCAGTTTCTCCTTCTTCCCCTTCAGGAACTAACACATAAGGGATGGATGCCCCAAACAAATCGACCGGATTTTCCTCATAGGCAAAGCCCTGCAATACCTGACTTTCAACTCCATCCTTTAGGATATTCGATGCTGTGATTTCCTCCCCATATTCCTTTTCTATATAATCCGCATTAAAGGTCAGTTCTGCTTTCGTGATCTCAAGGGAATTATTTTCTCCTTCCCCGTCTTCATAGAAGATCGTATAATTGGTCAACTGATCCACAACCTGAGTTTCAATTCTTATCTGATAGTTGCCTGCTACTAATGCATCCCCCAGTGGAAACTCCTGTTCGGAATCAGAAGGAATAAACACATAAGGAATTTCCTCTCCGAAAATGTCACCGGCAGTATCCTCATATTCAAAACCTTGCAGTACAGGTATTGCGCTTTCGGAAGGATTATCGAACTTGGTAATATCTTCATCTGTAATCTGTATGCCATAAACCCTTTCGAAGGAATCTGCATTAAAAGTCAATTCCTTTTTGACTATCCTGATGACCAGGGGGTCCTCGTACACCAGGGAATAATTGCTATCCGGCATGGTGATCCTCACTACATATTGCCCTGCGTTAATCTGATCCTCAAGACTAAACACCTGGGGCTCTTCAGATACTTCTTCCAGGAAATACGGAATAATACCATCTTGGAAAATATCCGTTATCACTTCATCCGCGAGGCCGCTTATGGCGATGAGTGGTTCAAGAATTTCAGGAGTAAGCTCTCCTCCATAAACAATTTCATAGGGTTCACCATCA
>NZ_JBATLB010000046.1:0-7368 GCF_049669965.1 Muriicola sp.
GGCAATGGCGAATCACAATCGTTTCAGAACTGGGATGCTTCTATTTCATACAGAAAAGACAGGGACGCCAAATGGGAATATGAAATTAGGGCCACGAATTTATTAGACATAGACTCTCAAGTTAGAAACAGTGCAAATAACCTCTCTGTATTTACCTCAGAAACATTTATTCAGCCTCGATTTGTGACCTTCAGGTTTGTATATACCTTATAATAAGCTATTAAATTGCCTAAGTGATATAATCATCGGATTACAATTATAAGGCAATTAAAAGGTTAATCACACTACGTGATTGTCTATATTTTCAGACTCCTGTTTTCTAAGGGTTCTCCAGATAGGGCGAAGCAAAAGGCGAGAAAACATATAACAAACTATACCAAGTGAATAAATCAGAGAAATGTAAAACGGCCCGAATTCTCTATTGAAAAAAATATTACAGGCATTAAGAAAATTTATAACTATGATAATAAACCCGGTAATGAATAATAAATAGATGATTATTTTATTTAAAGATTTAAACGTCTTGAAATTCTTAAGTCGAATGGCAATATCATAAGAGAAATAAGCATAGATAAGACATGTCATAGCGCTGCTGATCGCCCATACGGTTGGATCATCCATCCCGAAATTTATTAAAAGCAAAGGTAAGGTTGAATAAAAGGCGCTCATTAATCCCGTATTAACCACTACCGCTAATCCTACTGCATCTCCTCGCCTAATTCTTTCTCCTTCTTTAAACTGAAATGTGCCGATGATACCGGCAAAACCGGCTACGGCAATGGCAACTTGTGTAAATGTGAGTAATTGATCTGCATTTTCCATTATCTTAAATACTTAGTTTTTTATACCTTTTTGAAAGAAATTTTCCTTCTCGAGTAAAGTCAACGAATGCAAATGGATGAAAATAGTATTTTATGCAATTAATTGCTTCGCTCTAAGGTACTAAACTAAGTATGGCAATGGTACTTACGCAGCGTTCATTTCTCTGATTTTTCTCAACGCTTCCGACTTGCTATTCACATTGAGTTTGATATAAATATTCTGGATATGAAAATTGATGGTACTGGGGGTCACAAATAACTTTTCTGCAATTGCCTTATACGTCGCTCCCTGACCCAGATGCTCTATGATCTGGTTTTCACGCTCAGAAAAACACTCGTATGATTTTCTCCGGTACATAGAAATAATCTTTTTGGCAATATCATGGCTTATGGCCGCCCCTTCATTTTTAATGGAATTTAAGGCATGCCGTAGTCTTTTCTTTCCAATCGGTTTGGTGAGATAGCCTTCGGCCCCAAACTTAAACGCCTTCATGATCCTTTCAAAATCATCTTCAAAGCTTACTATGATCACCATGGCAGCATTTTCTGATTTTTGTATTTCTATCAGGCCTTCTATGCCTGAAAGACCCGTAAACCCTATTTCAGATAAGACAATATCCGGGCGTACCGCATCATAATCTTCCAGGGCCTCTTCTACGGTGTGATAGATTCCTGCTAACTCATATTCCCTGTAGGTACTAAAATAATAGCTATAGGTCTTCTGAAATTTGGGATCATCATCAATGACAATAACTTTAAGAGTAGTTGTATTCATAGTGACAAGATTTGGGGTTGTCGTATGATTTATTTTTTGGAAAATGATAAGCTCGTAGCCATGTATGTCAATAAAGACAGCACAACTTTAGATAAAACCCATGTACATCAAACAACCGTTTCCATCATTGACCCTGAGATATAAATCTCATCGATCATCACTTTACTGACAATTAATAAAGATGAAACGTAAAACGTTTGTGAAGCTGGGGTCTTAAGTTATCTTTTATAGGCTAAAGGCCAGATATTCCAAATAACAGATGTTGAATTCTGTCGGAATACTTCCAAAATAAGGTACTCTTTCTTGCGAGAATCTTTCGCAATAGTAAGTCGGAATAAAAAGGCGGAATGTTTCTTCCATCCATTTTTGAGGTAAAGATCATTTCCATAGGATTGAGATTTGGGTTGTATTATTTTGAAGGGAAAAATTACAGATTGCACTGTTTTCGTCCTAGGAAATGCAGATTTTTTCGACAAAGTGTAAGAAAAGTATGTATTTTGTCGGAATTATGCCACAAAACCAACTACCCGGTTTGTAAAATTAGCCCAATTTATGACAAAATCTTTCAAGTGAAACTTGGAAATATTAGATAAAAAATCGGTCAGATAACCATAATACAACCTGTTCTCTGGGTTCTACTATTGCCTGCATATAAATTGCTCTCTTTAACTGTTTTTCAGAAAAACATTTACATGCTTTTTGTTACGTTGAACACTAACTAACAATTGGGTAATAACCAGATGAATCCCCAATGACATCCGACCGATCTGTAATGTGATATGTTATCTCATCTTTTTTTATTGAATACAGTTGTTGGGATAAGGGTTCGAATCGCCCATTTTATTCAACTTTGGAAAATATTCAATACCTCCAAGGGGTCTATTCCTTAGTCCTGATAGTAAATATTGGTGTATATACTGTTAGGATCCATTGGCAGTAATTCCAGAAAGTTATTTTTCTTGTCTGTTGTCTGGTTGTTTTTCTGTACCTCCGAAACGGAGAAAACCAACTGTTGTGCTTCACTGGCCTTATCTCCGCGGTTAGACATGACCATAGCAAGTCCCTGTTCTGTTTTTAGACTAAGGGCGTAATCATCGTGCTGGCTGTTAAAAGGTGTCCCCACATTTAAGGCCATGCCTACTTTCCTTTCACCCACCTGCACGGCATACACATCTAAACCTCCGTATCCTTCCCTGCCATTAGAAGCAAAGAATAGCAGGTCACCTCCAATAAGATTAGGATACAATTCATTTTTCTTGGTATTTACCTTATCGCCCAGGTTTTTTGCGATCCCAACCCTGCCATCCTTATAGATCCTGGCTACATAGATATCGTAATTCCCATAAGAACCCGGCATATCCGAGGCAAAGAACAAACGTTGCCCATCCGGCGAAATGGCCGGATGCATCGCTGAGGCATATTTGGGGCAGATGCCCAGCTCGGCAACATTCATCCATTTTCCATTGATATTTTCAGCTTTATAAATTTTATGGACCAATTCCTTTTTGGAAAAGATTCCGTATTCCGGTTTTACCAAGGTGGTCTTACTGAAAAAGGCTGTCTTCCGATCTGCAGAAACAGTGATTGGTGGTGTATAGGCCTGTCCTTTTAACCCGGAATTGGGGGCAGGAAAGTCTACCTCCTTATAGGTTAGGCCCGCTAATTTATATAAGGCTTCCATAGAACTAGACCATTCATCTTCGCTGAATTGCGGCCTGATTTCGTTTTTTGCAAATTCCGGGTTGAAATCTTTTCTGGAGTACCCTTTGTTAGTAGTATACTCTTCCTTTATCTGGGAATGCCAGTCGGCATGCACAATCTCATTGCCATAATTGGCTTTTCCGGCTTTGTGCATGGCCACCTTATAGCGATCCATATAATTGGGGGAAATGGCGTCCGTTCCGCTTAGATCGAGTAATTTTTGATACCAAAAGGCAGCGGCATCATACTTTTCAGCAAGGAAATTGGCATTGCCAAGATCTTCAAAGATCTCCTTTTCGGTGTATCCAAGCTTTGAGAGACTTAGATAGTCGTCTATGCGTTTGTCTGCTTCAATACTTTTAGCAGTGTTCTTGTTACTGGTCCTTTGCTCTTGTGCTAGGCTTGTAGTGCAAAGCATTAGTAACAGACCTCCTACCACAGTTTTTGAATAGAGAGTAAAATTCTTCATAGGTTAAGATATTGGGGTTCATCTGGTCAAATTTCGAAAGAGTACGGCTTTTTCCATTATGAATTTTTCACAGGTTTTAGCATGCAACCCTCGTTAAATTGTTGGATTTTGAGATATCGCCTATGAATTTTTGGCAGTTTCGAGGAAATGAAGGTTTTTTTCGGTCAATAAAGTAGAAAAAGAATGATGTTCGAATAATGATACTATGAACAATGTATTTTATCTAAGAAATTGTGTGGTTGGTCGTAGGTATTCTGAAATAATTAGGACAGCAGTGTATTGAGTGTACATGTAAATGGGTATAGAACAAAGTCATAGTACGACATTATATTTGGGGTTTATATCTGAGCTTTCTTTTATAAATGTCATATATAAACGAAGGTTAGGAGAGTCGTACTTATTGGAGAAGTGGTGTTTCCGGATAAAAAAGGAAAATCCTGGGCAGAGTTAGGTTGTATAACAAAAAGTTTACTTATTTAAATAAATACGTGTGCCAACAACAGCTATAATTCAGCGCTGCAATAGAACTTCGTCAGAATTTCCTACATTTAATAAAAACAAGGAACTGGCCTGAATGCGAAACAGTCAGGGCTCGCTTTTACCGACGTTAATTTGTTCTGCAAAGCAGGAAACCCAACGCTTAGCTTCGCCCCTATTTCGCGCCAAAATCATAGCCAAAAACGTTAGCTAACAAAAAACATAGGACATACAGTGCTTTCCTCAAGTTTCGCATTCTTGACGAGCTTAGTCTAGGTGGACAAGTTTGCAATCCGGACATGTCCTACGTTTCATGCCATAGAACGTTGGCGGTCATAAAAATAATGATATGAGATTTATAACTTTTTTAATTTGTATTTGCCTAACGTCATGTTCGACAAAGCAATCTGAACATTTTGATTTGATTTTATCAAAAGTCAATTTAATTGACGGAACTGGAAATCCAATGCAGAATGAAGTAAACATTTACATTAAAGGGAACAAAATAGTAAAGATTGAAAAAGGGCAAATAGAAGGTACTGCCAACGTAATTGATGGAACTGATAAATATCTTATTCCGGGCCTTTTTGATTGCCATACCCATACCACAGATTATATAGGGGATTTTCCAAGATTTGCGCATTATGGAGTGACTTCAATTCTGGTTACAGGAGGAAGTAAATGCACTAACGATTATTTCGAAGAAATGAGGGATATGGGCGCACAAGATTCAATACCAGCACCCAGAGTTTTCCATACCAGTCAACATTTTACAATGGAAGGAAAACACCCAGTTAAAACCTACTCTTCTAATGATTGGATTGATGGAAAATCGGTCTTTTTCCTTAGAGATACTCTTCAAATTGAATCGATAGTAAAACAGGTTGCTCAATATCCTATTGTTGGAATAAAACTCACAATAGAAGATGGGCCTTTTCCTCCTTTTGTTGATCGTATGCCACAAAACTTCGTGAATAAAGTTGTAAAAGAAGCCGCGAAAAATGGATTGGAAGTTTTTGTACATGTCAGTGATAATGAAGAACTGGCCATGGCTCAACAAGCCGGAGTGAAAAATTATCTTCATTATGTTATGATTGACCTGGACTGGGAAAGAGATGCTGCCATCATAGCTGGACTCATCGAAAATAATGCTTCAATTGTACCCACACTAATGTTGAAAAAGAGTTGGTTATATCCTTTACGGATTGATTGGATTAAACGCCTGAAAGAAACGAATATACAAGACTTGGAAGAGTTAGCGTATCTATCTGACCCTGCAAGAAAAGCGAAATCCTTAGGAATACTAAAAGCCAGAAAGTTTATGACCGATGAAAAAATCCCTACACTTCTAAGTATGATCACCAAACAAACAGAAGATTTAAAATTACTATATGCCAAAGGAATTAACATTGCACTTGGAACTGATACTGGTAATGATTTCATTTTACCAGGAATTAGCTTGCATGAGGAAATGCAGATTATGGAACTTGGGGGATTTGCCCCATTGGAAATAATAAAAATGAGCACGCACAATGCCGCTAAAATGTTGCATCAATTGGATAGCTTGGGTACAATAGAAGTTGGGAAGTATGCAGATATGATTTTACTTGACCATAATCCACTTGATTCTATTAGCAATACGCTCTCAATAAATAGAGTGATTAAAAATGGAGTTGTTCAACGAAGGATGAATTAAAAACGCCCTCCAACAATGTATAAAGGGCATTAAAACGACCGCTTATCCCGAACGTTGTAAACATAGTTCTGAAAAACGTCACACTAAAAATGGAAAATATTAATTCTGAATTATGAAAGCACTAAAAATATTTGGAATATTAGTATTCCTTTCCAATCAATTTGCAATTGGGCAGAATGAGGATACAAATATTTCTGAACAACTAATTCTTAATCAACAATCTGCTAGGTTTTCTGCAATGATAGAAGCTGATGTTGTGAAACTTAAAAGCCTTCTTGCCGATGACCTCACCTATGGACACACAAAAGGCTCGACTGAAACAAAATCAGGATTTATTGAAACCGTAAAAACTGAAAGAATAGATTATTTGTCATTTGTTCCAAGAGACGTAAATGTGCGTGTTTATGAAAAAACCGCGGTACTGACTGGTTTCATTGATGTTAAAGTTATTTATAAGATGGAAGAGTTGGTATTCACAACTAGATTTTTAGAAGTACAACGAAAAGAAGATGGAGACTGGTTATTAACTGCTTGGCAACCAGTAATATATATTCCAAATTGATTTTAAAATAGAATGCACATAAGTTTAAAATCAAAGAAACTTGATTACTCGAAAGTGTCGCAACGTTTTACAACAAACCCCATAAACAATATAAGCTTCGGACATAATTGAATGGTTAGCGTATTTTTTTGATTCCTCAAAATCTTATGAATTTTGCTCCGGACAAGAAAAAATAAATGAAAACAATAAGATTTCACTATGTACGAAGCGGAAAGTAAACGCTAGTTTGTTCCCGTACTATTTATAGCTCAAGCAATCCAAAATTCAAGGAAACGCGATTTTGTAAATAATCAATTTACGGCGCTCTCTAAATTTTCTCAATCAGTTTTTTTAATGGCCGTTTCAAGGATCAGCTTATTTATACACCAGGTCTATGGTAGGAGTGCCACAGGCCTAAAACAATCTGTAATTGCGGGATTAATTGCGTTGAACCCTATAAAGGAATCCTTGGCAAGCATAAAAATCGGACCGAACGCTAATAAAAGGTCTTGCAGACCTTTTATAGTGAGGGGCCAGATAGTGCGGTGGCATGCTGCGCTTGGTTGTTTTTTGATGTTCTTCCGCCTCCTCGAAGTAAACTTCGGGGATTAACTGCGTTGATCCCGCAAGAGGGTCCTGCAAAGAAAAGCACCTCTTCGAGTTGCTTCCTTTTATTCCCCTTCGTCAATTAGAAGCAAGCTTCTTTGACTACGGGGAATAAAAAAATCTTCACCTATTGTGAAGCTTTTGTTTGCGGAGGTAGAGGGATTCGAACCCCCGGAGGTGTGACCCTCAACAGTTTTCAAGACTGCCGCATTCGACCACTCTGCCATTCCTCCTTAGCGGCAGCAAATATAAGAAGCTTTTTCCGTTCTCAGAAGCATTTTT
>NZ_JBATLB010000047.1:0-3005 GCF_049669965.1 Muriicola sp.
GTACAGAATACAATGCGCATGATTACGGAACTTGTACAGGCCAATAAACAATTCGATTGGGCCATTTATCCCGATAAGAACCACGGTATTTCCGGCGGGAATACCAGACTACAGCTGTACACTAAAATGACCAATTTTATCAAAGACAATCTATAACCAAACCAGTAAATAATTATGGCAACAACAAAACCAGCAACTCAAAAGCAGCTTTTTGGACATCCTGTCGGACTTTATATATTGTTTTTTACAGAGATGTGGGAACGCTTTTCCTACTATGGAATGCGTGCTATTCTGGTGCTTTACTTAGTGGCACAAACCACTGAAGACAATGCCGGACTAGGATGGTCTAACGGGGAAGCTCTAGCTTTATATGGCTGGTATACCATGTTGGTCTATGTGGCCTCCATTCCCGGAGGATGGATCGCAGATAAATTTCTAGGACAAAAAAAGTCGGTCTTGTATGGCGGAATTCTTCTGGTAATTGGTCATAGTGTATTGGCAATAGAGCAAATGTGGGCTTTTTATTCCGGTTTAGGATTCATAATTGCAGGTGTTGGCATGCTAAAACCTAATATTTCCACAATGGTGGGAGGTCTCTATAAACAAGGAGATATCAGACGGGATAAAGGATTTACAATTTTTTATATCGGTATTAATGTGGGAGCATTTTTATCCAGTTTAATAGTGGGTACTGTTGGAGAAATTTATGGGTGGCATTATGGTTTTGGATTGGCCGGAATTGGTATGGCTCTTGGTCTTCTTCAGTATGTTTATGGACAGAAATATTTAAAACATGTAGGTAACTTTTTAGGAACCTCTGAAAATAAAATTGAAAAGGAGGCTATGGATAAGCCTTTGACCAAAATTGAAAAAGATAGAGTGGTAGTCCTCTTCATTTCATTTATTTTGGTAATTATTTTTTGGGGCGCCTTTGAGCAGGCAGGTGGATTAATGAATTTATACGCCTCAGATAAAACCAATAGAATATTATCTTTTTCCTTACCCTTTATTGGGAATGAAGTGCCGGCGTCCTGGTTTCAATCCTTGAATGCCATGTTTATCATTTTTCTTGGAACTTCGGTGGCAGGGTATTGGGCAAAACGTAAGTTGAAAGGAAAATTATCAACTGGTTTGTTTAAGATGATTTTGGGGCTCATTATTATGGGAACTGGCTTCTTCTTTATGTCAGCTGCGGCCGTAGAATACAATGATGATGGTTCATCTGCCATGTATTGGTTGGTGCTGGCTTATTTATTTCATACTGTAGGAGAGTTGTGTATTTCCCCCGTGGCCTTATCTTATATAACAAAATTAGCACCGCTTAAATATGCTTCTTTTATGATGGGAATCTATTTTGCCATGACTGGTATTGGAAATAAGTTGGCCGGACTATTAGGGGAATCTGCTTCACAATTCGGGGAATTAGCTGTCTTCAGTGGCATTGCTATTTTTTGTATCATTTTTGGATTTATGGTTATGTTATTAAGAAAGAAATTAGAAAAATTAACACATGGAGCTGAAGATGATGAACATGTTATAACGGCAGATGAAGCTTGATACTTAGCGCTTCTGGAGAATTAATTATACATTCTCTTTTGATTTATTGTGAGGTAACAACCATAATTAATAACAATCAAATCAATGAATACCGATATTGAGAATCTTTTCAAGGACCGGGTACTGGGACATCCTGCCGGGCTATTCGTTTTATTCTTTACGGAAATGTGGGAACGTTTTTCCTTTTACGGAATGCGGGTTCTGCTGGTGCTGTTCCTTACCGCACCCATTATAGGCGATAACCCGGGATGGGAATGGCCCAGAGAACATGCACTGGCACTTATTGGCACCTATGCTTCCCTTTTGTACTTAACACCTATCCTTGGAGGGTACGTTGCAGATAAACTTATAGGCTATAAAAAGGCGATCATCATTGGATGTGCTGTGATGACGCTGGGTCATGCCTGTATGGCCATTGAAACAGTGTGGTCTTTCTATGTGGGCCTTGCCCTTCTGATCATTGGAACCGGGTTTTTCAAGCCTAATATTACTTCGGTGATCTCCGAGATGTACCGGGGAAAGGAATCCAAAAAAGATGGTGCCTATACGATTTTTTATATGGGCGTAAACGCCGGTGCCTTCTTTGGAATGATGCTTTGCGGGTACCTGGCTGAAAATTACGGCTGGTCCTGGGGATTTGGCCTGGCCGGGATCTTTATGTTCTTTGGCATGCTTCAGTTCTGGCTGGCAGGTGATCTGTTTGGAAAAATAGGAGATAAGCCTTTAAAGGCTTCAGAAATAAATGATGATGTGGATGAACTTGAGGTAGAGGAGAAACTCAATCCTTTTACAACGATCGATTTTATATTGATTATACTTTCTTCTATCGGAGGGTTATTATACCTTTTCTATGATCCGCTTTCGAAGATTCAGAATGTTAATTTCCTGGACTTCATTGTGATCGAGAATTTTAATTTATTTGGCTTTGTTATTGGTGATATAACCGCATCAACAGCAAATATAATTGTTGCACTATTCCTATTTCTAATTCTTATCATTAGTCGGACCCTAAGGTATACCAGGTTGGTGCGGAACAGGATCTTTGCGGTTTTTATTTTCGGGATATTAACAGTGATCTTCTTTGCTACTTTTGAACAAAACCTGGGCACTATGACCATCTTTGCCCGTGACTATACAGACAGGACCCTTACAGGTTCTGCTTCCTTAATTTTCAAAATCGTTGATGCACTCCTCACCACGGTGCCTATGATGATCATTACATGGGTACTATACCTGCTCTTTAAAAAGACGTACTCAAGAATACCCTTTTCAAATATTTTTTTAGGAATGGCATTTCTGGGGATCTGGGGGCTGTTGATCTTTCGCCTCTATGAAAAATTCGCTCAGGAAGGGAATGAGGTAGAGGCCAGTTGGTTCGCTATTCTAAATTCATTCTTTATCATAACTCTGGCACCTCTGTTCTCCAGATGGTGGGAAAGTAAATACAA
>NZ_JBATLB010000048.1:0-3165 GCF_049669965.1 Muriicola sp.
CAGAGGAGCAGCATTTAACACTTATGTATAAGGCTATCAAACAATTAGGCGACATAGATAAAGCCCTGGTGTTTTTATACCTGGAGGACAAAAATTACAATGAGATCTCGGATACCTTAGGGATCAGTGAAGTAAACGCCAGAGTTAAAATGAATAGGATCAAAACAAAATTAAAAACAATTCTTAATCCATAGTGCGATGATGGACGAATTAGAATTGCTGAAAAAAGACTGGAAAAGCAGGGAATCCAAACTCCCAAAATTATCCTACGATGATTTATACGGGATGATCTGGAAACGGTCTTCTTCCATTGTGAAATGGATATTTATCATCAGCGTTATAGAATTTGTACTCCCACATGTACTCTATCTCCTGCCTGTTGCCCGGGAGGGTATGGAATTTTATGAAACCCTTGGCCTAAAGAACATAATGTGGGGAATCACGGTGGCACCGTATCCTATAGTTATCTACTTTATTTATCAATTTTACCAGCGATACAGGGAGATCTCAGCGCGTGATAATGCTCGTGATCTGATGCATAAGATAATAAGAACAAGAAAAACAGTAAAAAACTATATCATTTTTGCACTTTCAGTTTTCTTGATCAGCTTTTTACTTATAGCCGTAGGCATTGCCTTTAGTGATGGGGATACTTTTGTTCACGCCCTCAACATGGAGAAGAAAGCCTTAGAACAACCCATCGATAATCTTAAGTGGGTGGTTGCGGGAATACTCATTGCTATGGGTATACTGTGTACCGCCTTCCTGGGACTCATCTACTTTTTAATTTACGGTTTGTTGCTGCGAAAATTAGATAAGAATTACAGCGAATTAAAACGCCTGGAGATTTAAGCTTTTTTCTTACGCCATTTACGCTGTTTATTGGCCTCTTCATAGGCCAACAGCTCCTCTTGGGGAATTACCTTTAAAAATGATGGATGCTGTTCAATGGCATACTCTAATTTCTCTATAATACTCTCCACAGTTTCGTTTTCGTAATCGATCTCAAGGGGTTCCTTGATCACCATAGATTGGAGAATACCCTTCTTTTTTACATGCAGTCCTTTTTTATCAAAAGAGCGCCTAAACCCATCGATCACCACAGGTACAACTATGGGCTTGTATTTCTTAATGATATGGGCAGTTCCCTTGCGGAGCGGTTTCCATGGAGTAGTGGTCCCCTGTGGAAAGGTAATTACCCATCCGTCATTTAAAGCCTTCCCTATATTAGAAATATCGCTCATTTTTACCTGCCTGTTCACCTCTTGCCCTTGTGCCCTCCAGGTACGTTCAATACTGATAGAACCCACATACGCCAGGATCTTGGTAAGCAAACTTTTTTTCATGGTTTCAGCCGCGGCCACATAGTAAATATTCAGCTTGGGATTCCAGAGATAGCCAACGTTCTTAATAGAGTCTGTTCGACCACTTAAACTGGCATTGAACACATGGAACATGGCAACCACATCTGCAAAATACGTCTGATGATTGCTCACAAAAAGAACTCCGGTCCCCGGTAAATTACGGATTACTTCAGAACCATCTATCTCCAAGGTATTGAATCCTTTGTAACGCTGGTGGGTCATAAGTCCAAGTATCCTGATCAACCATACTTTCAGGAAGAGGATATGACCAAATGGATTTCTTTTTAGTATTGGCATAGGCTACAAAACTACAAAATTAGGGTTATACCACCTGCTTAATTAATTCCCTTATCTCATTTAACATCATGGCCGTTGCCCCCCAGACCGTAAAACCATTTAAATGAAATGCCGGAACTTCAATATTTTTGGCATAAGAGGTAGAAAGGGTTTGGGACGTTAAAAAACTGTCGTCCATAACATGCATCAGAGGCACTTCAATAAGTTGTTCCACTTCAGCCTGTTGCAAAATAAAAGGCTCCGGATTTTTATATAGCCCCACGTAGGGATGGACCCAGAAATTGCTGGGTGGAATATATATTTCGCTCATTTCTCTGATCACTTCTACACGTTCCGGTTTTACCCCAACTTCTTCAAAGGTCTCGCGCAAAGCAGTAGATAAAATTGAAGAATCTTCTTTTTCTTCTTTCCCTCCCGGAAAAGCCACCTGATTAGAATGTACGCCTTCATAGGAACGTCTTAATATTAGCAGCACCTGGGTATCATACTTATCATTGGGATAAAAAAGTACCATTACTCCGGCCTTTTTAGGGTTTTTTCTAACAATTGTTCCTGCCTCTAATTCACGGATACGCACTTCTGGGGCCATTTTATAGTGTGCAGCCCTTCCTGGTAGTGGCAGATTTTTTATTTTTGGGATCTGTTCGGTAAATTTTGTAAAATCCATGAGCATTCAAAAATTGAAATACACCGCAATTATACTATTAATATTGTTAGCTGCCTGCCGTGAAAGCACTAAAACATCAGGGGAGCAATCTATAACTGTTGAAAAGGACAGTGTGTTGACAAAAACCAGCGCTGTCCAGGCAACCGACTCCGTAAAAATTTCCGAGCAAGAACCTTTTGTATTGACTGAAGAAAATGCGATCGACTTCTTTTTTAATTATCAAAAAGGACTCCCTACCACCAAAGTTAAAGTAACCACAAGTCTGGGAAGTTTTATTGTAGAGCTATATGACAATGTACCTTATCACAAGGCTAATTTTATCTACCTCACCAAAAAGGGATATTTTAACAATACGATGTTTCACAGAGTGGTAAAGGACTTTATTATTCAGGGTGGAAATGCAGATAATAAAGAAACCGCTCAGAAACGAAGAGAAATTGGACGGTATCTTTTACCGCCAGACACACGGAAAGGGTATAGACACCACCGCGGTACTATCTCTATGCCAAGCAGTGAGATGGACAATCCTCATATGCTAGCAAGTCCGTATGAGTTTTTTATTGTGGTAACAAAACCGGGTTCTTATCACCTGGATGGGAATTATACTCCTTTTGGGAGAGTGATAGAAGGGATGGATGTAGTAGACCTGATCAATCAACAACCTGTTGATGACGGGGATTGGCCGTCAAAAAATATCTATATCCGCAAAGCTGAAATTGTAAAATAGAAGCTTAGGATTCTTCTGTGTCAACCTCCGGATAAGGCTATCCTTTGTTAACTTCATTGCGATAGATATTAGGCAGGGCAATCTTGTACCTAACCGCCAATAATCTGATC
>NZ_JBATLB010000049.1:0-8608 GCF_049669965.1 Muriicola sp.
ATTACCAGAAGATTTATTGCGCACAGGAAGAAAAAGGTGGTTGTACTTACGCACCGCATCGAATTAAGTAGTCAAACCTCTAGGATGCTCAAAGGGTTTGGTGTCAAGAATAAGATCATCAACAGCGATGTAAAGCAATTGAAAGAGGATGATGAGCACATGTGCTACGTAGCCATGGTAGAGACCTTAAACAATCGTCTACAGGAAGGAACCATTACAATTAAGGATGTGGGTCTGGTGATCATTGATGAAGCACATTACAACTCGTTCAGGAAACTTTTCAAGTATTTTGATTCCTCTATTATACTCGGTGTTACGGCAACCCCGTTGAGCTCCAATATTAAGCTCCCCATGAAGGATCACTACAAGAAATTAATTGTAGGAGAATCCATCCAATCCCTGATCAAAAAACAATTCCTGGCCCGAGCTAATATGTATAATTACGATGTAAGCCTTCGATCCTTAAAGCTGGGTATCAGTGGGGATTACACGGTAAAGTCGTCCGACGAATTATACGGAAATCAAAATATGCTCGGAAAATTACTGAGTGCATATGAAGAAATTGGTAAAGGTACCAAAACACTAATCTTCAATAATGGTATCAATACGTCCCGGTATGTCTATGAGATCTTTAAAAAAGCAGGGTATAACATTCGGCATTTAGACAACAAAAATACCGCCTCAGAAAGGAAGGATATCCTGGAATGGTTTTCTACCACTCCAGACGCTATTCTGACGTCAGTTAGTATCTTAACTACAGGCTTTGATGAACCTACTGTAGAGACTATTATCCTTAACAGGGCCACCAGGTCTCTTACACTGTATTTTCAAATGATAGGGCGGGGTTCACGGATATTACCAGATAAAAACGAATTCACAGTGGTAGATCTGGGGAATAATATTGCCAGATTTGGTATGTGGGATGCTCCCATAGATTGGCAGGAGATCTTTCATTTTCCGGATTTCTATTTGGAAAACATCAAAAACGATGAGGATATAGAAAGGGAGTTTATCTATGAAATGCCGCCAGAATTAAGAGAAAAGTTTTCAAAGTCGAAGGATATTGATTTCGATATTAAAGAAACCTACAAAGAAGTATTTGCTCAGGGTTTAAAATCTAAGACGGTACTCGAAAGGAGTATTGAACAGCATGCTCAAATTTGCCTTGAAAACAGCGAGGATGTTTTTGATGCGCGTATTCTTGCGAAACAACTGAAGGAAGAGATAGAATACAGAGTGAGGCAATACTCCTATTGCATCATGAACAACACAAAGAATTACAAAGAGTGGCTGGAAGAAGATTATGAACGCAAACTTAGATTGCGAATATCTCAGAAGTTTGCCGCAAGGATGTAAGCATGAAAGAAAACCTGCAAAAGGTTCTGATTATTGGGTTAATATGGCCGGAACCGGAGGCGACGGCAGCAGGTATTCGCAGCATTCAGATCATTCACTTTTTTAAGGAACAAGGCTTTAATGTTACCTTCAGTTCATCGGCAACCAAATCTGTTCATAGCATCGCCCTGGAAGAAATAGGCGTCAATGCTGTGACTGTTCGTTTAAATCACCAAAGTTTTGATCACTTTATCAAGGAACTACAACCTCAGATCGTAGTTTTTGATCGCTTCCTGACGGAAGAACACTTTGGATGGCGTGTTGCGGAACATTTACCCGATACCATCCGTATCATTGATACACAAGACCTGCATTCGCTTCGCAAAAGCAGGGAAAATGCCTTCAAGGAAGGGATTCAGTTTACTCCAGACTATTGGCGCAGACAAGAATTGACAAAGCGCGAGATCGCTAGTGTATACAGGTCTGATCTTTCCCTGATTATTTCATTGTTTGAGATAGATTGGCTGCAGAAACACCTGGCTATAGAAGACTCTTTATTGTGTTATTTTCCTTTTGCAATGGCTGCAGACAAGGCTACGCCAGAATCCACGGGACCTTCCTTTCAAGAACGCAAGGATTTTGTCTTTATAGGTAATGGAAAACACGCTCCAAACACCGATGCCATTACATATTTAAAACACGAGATATGGCCCTTGATAAAAAAAGAGGTACCTCAGGCCTCATTGCATATCTACGGGGCCTATATGCCTCCAAAAATTAAAGCCCTGAACAATGCTGAGGAACATTTTTTTGTGCATGGTTGGGCAGAAGATGTAAAGGAAATAATGCAGCAATCAAGGGTTAATTTGGCACCGCTGCGGTATGGTGCCGGGCTAAAGGGTAAACTGTTTATGGCGGCTTCTCACGGCACACCCTCTGTAACCTCAGCCATAGGGGCAGAAGGTACTCACCTTCAAAACATAGCCCCACTTGTCGGAACAGATACGAATGATTTCGCCCAAAAAGCAATAGCCGTATATCAGGACTGTTCATTGTGGAATAATTGCAAGTTGCAAGGAACTGAAATGCTACACAAACACTTTAATAAAGTTGAACATGAAGCAATTTTGCTCCACACACTTCAGGATCTACAGGCAAATTTAAGGGAGCACCGAGAACAAAATTTTACAGGTAGCATGCTGCTGCATCACAACATGGCCAGCAGTAAATACCTGTCTAAATGGATAAGTTTAAAACAAGAAAAAAGCGAGATAAATGCAGATCCTGATCCAATCTCTTAAATGGTTTGTCGGAGGAGGGAGATGTTTTATCTTTAAAGACCAAAACAAGAATTAAAATGAGTTCAATCATAAAATGGACCACTGTAAAGGAATTTGAGGACATAACGTATAAAAAGTGCAATGGGGTAGCGCGTATTGCTTTTAACCGACCTAATGTTCGAAATGCGTTCAGGCCCAGAACTACCAAAGAATTATACGAAGCTTTTTACGATGCACAGGAAGACACTTCCATTGGGGTGGTCCTACTATCTGCTGAAGGACCTTCCACTAAAGACGGGGTCTATTCGTTTTGTAGTGGGGGTGATCAGAAAGCAAGGGGCCATAAGGGATATGTAGGGGAAGATGGCTATCACAGATTAAATATCCTGGAAGTTCAACGTTTGATCCGCTTTATGCCCAAAGTGGTAATTGCCGTAATTCCCGGTTGGGCGGTAGGTGGGGGCCATAGCCTTCATGTGGTGTGTGATTTGAGCCTGGCAAGCAAAGAACACGCCCTATTTAAGCAAACAGATGCAGATGTCACAAGTTTTGATGGGGGTTACGGATCGGCCTATCTGGCTAAGATGGTAGGGCAAAAAAAGGCACGTGAGATCTTCTTTTTGGGGAGAACATATTCTGCTCAGGATGCCCTTGAAATGGGCATGGTCAATGCAGTTATTCCTCATGATGAGTTAGAAGATACTGCCTATAAATGGGCGCAGGAAATATTGGATAAATCACCTACCGCCATAAAAATGCTAAAATTTGCCATGAATTTAACAGATGATGGTATGGTAGGACAACAGGTTTTTGCGGGAGAGGCTACCAGACTTGCTTATATGACCGAAGAGGCCAAAGAGGGGAGAAATGCATTCCTGGAAAAACGCAAACCGAATTTTGGGAAGGATAACTGGATCCCCTAAAAATAATGCCCTTCAGTAGTTACTATCAGTAAAAAGGGCCCTGTCTTTTACGATCAGGACCCTTTTACGAGAACACTATATGAAAATGAAAAAATTAACTCCTTGTTAATTACATAGTAAACTTACATGACAAATTCAGCCTGTCACAATTATTGTTGTCAAGGCATCTTCTTTTGTGGTGAACAGGTCTTTTTTTGATACTGCGAGTACTAAAAAGTGAGATCTATTGAATTGCTTCCAGGATTTCTTTGATAAAGGTGTTGGTGTTGAATTGGGGGTCTTCAGCTAATCCCGTCCGTACAATGACCATGTCTTTTGAGGGGATAATAAAGACGTGCTGGCCCTGGTATCCGTTGGCGGAGTACATATCTCTTGGGACATCAGGAAACTTACCATTGGCATTTAACCAAAAATGTGCGCCATAGGTGCCATCCGAATGCAAGGTGGGAGTGGTAACATAGGAGATCCAATTGGGATCGAACAGTTGCTCCCCATTCCAATTCCCATTGTGAAGATACAACTGCCCAAATCTACCCCAGTCCCTGGTATTTGCCCAGCCATAAGAAGAACCTACAAAATTACCTACCAGATCTGTTTCCAAAAGCATTGAGTGCATTCCTATCTTATCTATAAGTGCCTTGTAAGGATAGTTAAGGTAGTTTTGGTAGTCGTCAAATTTTGTTCTCATGAGTCCCGACAGCAGATTTGAAGTGCCCGAAGAGTAATTCCATACATCAGTGGGTTTGGCAATAACCTCTTTTTTGGCTTGCGAGCCCGCCATGTTAGATTCTTTAAATAACATCTTAGTTACATCTGAGATGGTTGAATAATCTTCATCCCAGGCCAAACCGCTTTGCATGCGTAGTAAATGATTTAACGTAATATATTTTCGTTCATCTTCCCGCCAGGAAGGAAGCGGCACAGGGTCGGATACCGACAATTTTCTCTGATATTCCAATATGCCAAACAGCGTAGCTAAAACACTTTTGGTCATGGACCATCCCAAAATAGGGGTGGATGCATCAAAACCACTTGTATATCGCTCCGCGAGTATATGATCTTTATAAAGAATGAGTGCGGTACGAGTCTTTACAGTATCGGCAAAAACATGATCCAGTGCTTTTTCGATTTGCTTGTAATTCACATTTTCAAAGACAGTATCCACCGGATTTTCGTGGCCCGATGGATAAGGTAATTCTATGTGTTTGCTTGAACGAGATGGTATCTGTGTGTACAGCTCCACATCTATATCCCCATTGACCAAAACACATCCCAGTCCGTCCCTACAAACTGCTTCCCGTTCCATTAACCCAAAAACGCTGGCGAATCCTTTCTTTTCGGTAGCATCATAGTGAGATTCGGCCAATTTTATCAATGGAACATTATTGTCATTTTCAGTAACAGAATTTAAGGACCTCCCGGCAATAAAAATAGAAGAGGCTGTACTTTTGGCGGCAAAACCGGAGATCAGGTTTAGTTTGGGATATTGCCAGGCAATAGTGGCCAGCAAGGCAACAAGGAAGAGTAGGATGAGTCTTTTTAAATTTTTGTTCATTTGATTACTGTAATTTGTAACTTTCTGACTTGACTAAAAGGCTTGAAATTTGCTAAACTTTTCGAAAAGGAACTTAAATACCAAGATAATAGAATTTACAATAGTTAAAAACGGAACAAAGGGAATTTATTACGTGGAATTGCTGTTTAGACGGAGATTGGTCCACATAGGTGCAAGGTCTCTGCTTACTATGCTGATGATAGCTCTAGTTGCATGCTTCCTAAGTGGATGTCAGAACCAGAAAGAACAAAAGGCCATGGCTTTATATGAGTTGCATTGTGCCAGATGTCATCTTGCGCCAAACAGAGAGGACTTGCCCAAGGAGATATGGGAAAATGCAATTTTACCGGATATGGCAGCCAGAATGGGCCTGCGGGAAAACAAGTACGATCCTTTTGCTGGCTTGTCTTACGAGGAAATGGATGCAGTGATAAAAACAGGAATTTACCCATTTAGCCCAACAATATCTGAAGGCGACTGGCAGTTGCTTAAGGCGTATATCCTTGCCGGAGCCCCAGATTCACTCTCTACTGCATCGAGTAAAACTGGATCATCAGAACTAGAGGATTTCTTTCCGCTGCAAATTTCAATAGATAAGGAAAATCGGCGTTCCTACACGTATCTGGAATATATACCCTCTTTGAACAAGGTATACCTGGGTGATATGGCAGGCGAACTCATGACCTTTGATCTGAACTCAGGAATGAAAATACTGGACCGATATGATAGTCCGGTTGTTTCTTATAATACGGAACATAATGAGTCCTATATTACAACCATCGGGAACATTCATCCCAGTGCCATTCCCTTGGGTAAGGTATTTAAATGCAGTGCCACAGATTCAGTAGAAATAGCATCAATTTTGCACAGACCTGTGCACACACTTGTGGAAGATCTTAACAACGATGGCATAGAAGAATTGGTGATCAGTGAATTTGGTAATTTAACCGGAGCCTTGTCTCTTCTCATTAGAGACCAACAAGGGAATTACGATAAGAAAATACTACTTAATCAACCTGGTGCCATTAGGATCCTTGCCAAAGATATGGACAATGATGGGCAAAAGGACCTTATAGTACTTACCTCCCAAGGAGACGAAAGTATCACCATTCTCTTTCAGAAATCTGCACTTAGCTTTGAGGCAAAAAAAGTATTGCGCTTTAGTCCAATTTATGGCAGTAGCTGGTTCGAATTGTTAGATTATGATGGTGACGGGGATCTGGACCTGGTCACGGTACATGGCGACAACGCTGATAAATCCTATGTTCAAAAACCTTATCACGGAATGAGATTACACCTCAATGATGGAGAGAACAACTTTGAAGAGGTCTTTTTCTATCCTATGGATGGTGTAACAAGAGTGGTAGCCTCCGATTTTGACATGGATGGAGATGTTGACTTTGGCTTGTTATCTACCTTCCCCGATTATACTACTGCCGCTTACCGATCTTTTGTATTTTTGAAGAATACCAACAGTGAAGCCTACGAATTTAACGCTTTCACCACAGAGGCAGCTACCAAAGGAAAGTGGTTTTTAATGGACAGTGGGGATATTGACAATGACGGGGATACGGATATCATTTTAAGTAGTTTTGCCTTGCCCTTTATTCCTGCACCAAAGGAGCTCGTCGCGGAATGGAAAGAAGAGGCAATAGACCTGATGATATTGCAAAATACATTCAATAATTAAATGACTCGCTTTGAATTAATCTTTGTATTACTAGTTTTAACTTGTTTCATTGTAAGCTGCAAGCCACAGGAAGAAACCTATATATGGCAACCATTAAGGGTTACGGCCACGGCATATAATTCTTTGGCCTCACAAACCAATGGTCATCCAAATATTGCGGCATGGGGCGATACGCTAACACCTGGAATGAAATCTATCGCTGTATCCAATGATCTTTATAAAAAAGGGTTAAAGCGCAATACCCCCGTAAAAATTGAAGGATTTGAAGGTGTATATCTTGTAAAAGACAAAATGCACTCAAAATGGGAGAACAGAATAGATATTTATATGGGAGAAGATCTACAAATGGCCAAATCATGGGGGAGAAAAAAGGTAACTATACAATATGGAATTCCGATCACTTCAACTATTGATACAATTAGTAAATAACAAATGCTTAGAAATCAACAACTTGCATTCATTTCAATTTTACTGCTTATTACTTCCTGTGCAAGTAATAAAATTGTAGACAAACCAATAGTATTTAATGAGGAGCGGATAGAACTCACCCAAGAATACCTGGCAGAGCGGTATGGATTTGAGAATCCGGGGGTCGCAATAGTGCCTAAAATGATCGTACTTCACTGGACAGCCATCCCAACCTTTGAAGGGTCGTTCGATGCTTTTAACGATCCAAAAATTCCTAATTGGCGGACCATTGTTGAAAATGTCAGCGGACTAAACGTTTCCTCACATTTTTTAGTGGCCAGAGACGGGACAATTTACAGATTAATGCCTGAAACGGTCATGGGCCGGCATGTAATTGGCCTTAACCATTGTGCCATAGGGATTGAAAATGTAGGAGGAACAAAAGAAACACCTTTGACGGAAGCCCAGTTGAAGGCCAATATCTGGCTGGTTTCCTATTTGAGTAAAAAGTACGATATAGATTATCTCATTGGACATTACGAATATCCACTTTTTGAAGGTCACGAATTGTGGCTGGAAAAAGACCCGGGTTATAGAACTGAAAAAACTGATCCCGGTGAGGACTTTATGGAAAAAGTACGAAATGCTACAAAAAAATTTAATTTTAAACCCTTGCCTCAATAAAATACTATGAAAAACTCTTTTGTTGTATTCCTTAGTTTAATTTTTATCAGCTGCTTTGATGCAGCATCCCAGGAAAGTGAAATTACAGCTTCATTGTATGAGACCTATGACCGATATAAAGAACCTTTGCTCAATAAACGAAGGATCAAGCATAAAGATATTCAGGCTTTGATTGCTCGTCATAAAAACGAGCCTGGTCTAACAATACAAAAAGTAGGAACTTCCATTGAAGGCAGGGACCTAACCCTTCTTAGTCTTGGAAATGGTTCTACAGATGTTTTTCTATGGTCGCAAATGCACGGGAATGAGCCTACCGCTACCCAGGCAATTTTCGATATTCTGAATTTTTTCAGCAGTGATGACTTTAAACCCGAAAAAGAAGCGATCCTAAATAGTTTAACACTGCATTTTCTTCCTATGTTAAATCCGGATGGAGCAGAGGTATTTAAGAGGGAGAACCGACTTGGGATAGACATAAACAGAGATGCTTTGCGTCTTCAATCCCCGGAGGGACGAACCTTAAAAAGGGTACGGGATAGTCTTGAGGCCGATTTTGGCTTTAATCTCCACGATCAAAGTACCTATTACAATGCAGAGAGAACAGAGAAACCGGCAACGATCTCCTACCTGGCCCCGGCTTATAATTATGAAAAAGACATAAATGAAAAGCGAGGAAATGCAATGAAGGTTATAGTGTTTATGAATAACATCATACAGCAATATGCCCCCGGAC